>JAEEIQ010000045.1 GCA_016281435.1 Bacteroidales bacterium | reverse complement strand
TATTCCCACTGCAACTACAATAACGACGGCATAGACATAGAATCGAAGGACGTGGTAGTGGAAAACTGCATCTTCGACTGCGAGGATGACGCCATCTGCCTGAAGGGCTCGGGCAAGCGTCTCTGCGAGAATGTCAGCGTAAGCAACTGCGTCGCCGCGTCCAACTGCAACGCCATCAAGCTGGGCACAGGATCCGACGTCGGATACCGCAACGTCACCGTCAGCAACATTACCGTCCGCAGAGCCAGCGAGGACAACTTCCGCCACTGGTCCACCAAGCTCCCCGGCATCAGCGCCCCGGTAACGGTCATCTCCGGCATAGCCGTAGAGGTGGTTGACGGCGGCATCTGCGAGAACGTGAATATCAGCAATGTCGCGATGAGGGATGTCCAGACGCCCATCTTCATCCGTATGGGACGCCGCTGCGAATCGGATTATCCCGGCGGAAGCAGGATGAAGGGCATCAGCATCAGCGGAGTGACCGCCGTCAGCGAAAGTATGATGTGCAGCTCCATCACGGGCGTCCCCGGCCTGTATCCGGAAGATATCTCCCTCTCCGACATAAGCATTACCGCCCCTGGCGGAGGAACGGAGGAGATGGGCAAGCTGGTAGTTCCCGAGAACGAGAAATCCTACCCCGAGAACCGCTGCCTGGGCAAGATATCGCCCTCGTCCGGCCTCTACATCCGCCACGCCAAGAACGTGCGTCTCTCCAACATCCGCTTCGATTTCCGCGAACCCGACGCCCGCCCGCTGGTCATCACCGACGACTGCACGCTGCGCTGGGAGCCCCTCAACGTAATGGACTTCGGGGCCAAGGGAGATGGAGTCACGGACGACACCCCCGCCATCCAGAAGGCCATCGACTTCCTGGACAGCCGCGGCGGAGGGAAGCTCTTCTTCCCCTACACCGAGCACGGATATCTGCTTTCATCCCCCGCAAAAGAATACACCGCCGACGGCCGTCTGGTACGCGCGCAGCTCATACTTCCTGCCGGGGATTCCAACATCCAGTTCGAAGGAGAGATGCCCTGCAAGCTGCTCTACTCCTACCAGGTACGCCCCAAGGAAAGCGTCGCCCAGAACTTCGAACCCACTAAGTTCGGCACTATGAGCTGGTCCAACACCTGCCTGCACTCCACCTGGGATGCCCCCGAAGTCCGGGATTCCCTCGAAAGGCCCTGGGCAGTAATTGCGGCCCCCGAGGGCGACAGCTGCGACGGGCGTTTCTCCCGTACCGTCTTCTCGATGAAGAACCTGGAAATACGGGTGCACCTCGACACGGGCAGGATGTATCCCACCACATCGGCCGCATTCCTCAAGAATGTATCCAGGCTCATTGTGGAGGATTCCCAATTCTGCCTCGACGAGCAGGTGGGAGATACCGAACTGGGGAAATCCCTCCAGCCCAACCCTTGCCATACCGTAGGACTCCATACCTCCGGGAACCAAAACGACGACCAGATTCTTCGCAATGTTGCCGTCCAGGGCTTCCGCTACGGATTCGTGATGGGAGAGCACATCTGTGCGGACTACCTCTACGTGCATAATTGCGAAGAGGCCGTCGTTTTTCACGACGCAACCCACCTATCTACCATAGGCCATATTGTGGCCCAGCATAACCGGGTGATTCTTTCCACCACGCGCGGAAAGATGTTCGGCAATACCCCCGCCGAGGTCAACCTCACCATAGGAGTGCTCAACTTCGAAGGCGGCCAGACCGTGCCCGCACCCCCGGAAGTATCCAAACTGGTGTACGGAGTGTACGACCCCGACAACCGCCTGCGCGGCTCCGTCAAATGGCACGAGCCCTGGGGCCTCGGAGTCTTCCCCGTGCTGGGCGCAAAGAAATACGATATTAAGAAGTACAGATGATACGCAGGCTGGCCATATGCCTTATGGGCTTGATTACGAGTCTGTCCGCCGCTATGGCGGACGACGGCCGCGACGTGTTCGAACTCCTGGACCTTAACCGCCCCGGGCTGGAAAAGGTCAGGAAGAACTACGAAAAAGGCCGTCTGAAAAAGGCATCCAAGGCCCTGCTCAGATACTATCGCCACAGGAAAGACATATACATTCCCGGCCAGGACTCACGGAAAGCATCCGGCAAAGACTACATCTGGGCCAGCGATGCGATGCATCACAGATTCCACGTTCTGGAAGATACGGTCTGGAACTACGGCAAGGACATAAACTGGGAATACTGGCCGGTAAAGGACATCGAAATGCGCGTGCAGCTGCACCGCCAGGGATGGTGGACATCGCTCGGCAAGGTCTATTGCACCACCGGTAAGAAGAAATTCGCCAGGGAGTATGTTGCAGAATTCCGCGACTGGGTGGCCAAGAACCCCTACAAGCCCTTCGGCGTCTCCGGGAACGGCACCGTCAGCAGCGGCACCATCGATGTGGACTCCCCCAACGAATGCTTCGCCTGGAGGCCGCTGGAAGTCGGAATCCGCCTGCTGCGCTGGTGCACGCATTTCTCTTATTTCAAGGATGCGCGCTGCTACAAGCCCGGATTCCTGCTGGAATTCCTCCGTGCCTATCATCAGAACGCCACCGTGCTGATGAGCTCCTTCAGCCCCTCCGGCAACCATCTCATCCATCAATCCTCCGGAATCATCCGCGCAGGAATCTGCTTCCCCGAATTCAAGGACGCGGAGTCCTGGGTAAGGGCCGGGGCAGAGAACCTGAACAAGGAGATAGTCCGCCAGAGCACCCCCGACGGCTGTCATTTCGAACTGGATCCGGGATACCACATTGGATTCGTGCAGTCCTACGACGATGCCATCCAGGTAGCACGGATGAATGGCAGGCTGGGCCTCTTCCCTCAGGAATGCCTCGACCGGCTGGTCAAGATGACAAGGTATTACCTGGACTACTGCTACCCCGACGGAACCCACCCCTGCTTCAGCGACGCCCGCCGCAGGGATGACCTCGCCGACGACGAACTGCTGCAGCACATCGGCGTTCCCGACCCCGACTACAAATCCTCCGGACACCCGGAAAGCGGATTCTACTGCTTCCGCAGCGGATGGGATGCCGCCAGCATAATAATGCCCATCAAGGCCACCGAGCGCGGAATGTGGCACGCCCAGCCCGACTTCGGCACCTTCGAACTCTGGGCCTACGGAAAGATCCTGATGCCGGACGCCGGCTCCTACACCTACTCCGGCGACGCCGAAATCGAGCGCCAGCGGGCCTACTTCAAGGCCACCGCCCGCCACAACGCCCTCACGCTGGACGACAGGGACTACGACGACCCGCATCCGCAGGTCCTCGAATGGACGGCCGAGGGCCCCAGACAGGTCCTGACCGTGGAGCACGAGGCCTACAAGGGCCTTACCCGCCGCCGCAGCATCTCCTTCATCGACGAAAGTTATTTCGTGATAACGGACGAGGTCCGCGGCCCCGCCACCGGGCGGCTCACGCTGCGTAACGGACTCGGCCGGGGAACGGTCGAAAGGCAGGCCGACGGCAGCTTCATCTACAAAGACGGGGATGCCGGCCTGCAGATCACGGTCGAAGGCCCGGAAGGCTCCACCGTCAGCATAGACAAAGACTGGTTCAGCGAGGCCATGCACGAAAAGGCCGAGCG
>JAEEIQ010000044.1 GCA_016281435.1 Bacteroidales bacterium | reverse complement strand
ATGTCAGCATCGAGCCTTCCCGGGTCACCGTGTTCACGGCCTGGGGCATGCTTGCGAGGGTCAACCTTTTCCTCGCAGGGCAGAGCGTCGCCGGAACCGACAAGACGGCCTGCCTCGCGAAAGTGAAAAAGTACACGGGGCAGCTGCTGGCCTCCGGGGTTCACCGCCTGAATCCTTCTTACAGCCAGGTTTTCATAAACATGATCGGGGACAAATACGACACGGAGTACCACGAATCGATGTGGGAAGTCGAGTTCCTCGGCGACCGCTCCAGCGCGTCCGACTGGACGAACGGGCGCATAGGCGACGGAATGGGGCTCCAGAGCACAGGAAGCACCGGTTTTTCGAATTTCACATGCAACTATTCTTACGGCATGTACAACGGCTCCCTGAAACTCTGGGACCTCTACTGGGCGGAGGACCGAACCCCGGACGAATTCCAGCTCGGCAGCATCACCGACGTCCGCCAGGACTGGAACCTGCCTCCGTACAACTACTCCGGCAGCGCCAGCCAGCCCCCTTATGGCTCCGACGGCTCCGACGGCAAGACGAGCAGCCTGGCTTCCATAGACAAGACCCCGTATGTCTACAACAGCGTCTCGACAACCCAGGACCCGACTGCGGCGCAGGCAATACGCAACAGCGGCAAGTGGCGCCGGGAAGTGATCTACGAGGGTGTGATGGATGCAAAGCGGCTCTATACGACCATCAACTATCCCATCCTGCGCTATTCCGACGTGCTCCTGATGTTCGCCGAGGCGGACAACGAGCTTTCCGCGGCCCCGTCCGATTCAGCATACAACTGCGTCAAGGCGGTGCGTGACAGGGCGCAGGTCAAGACCCTGCCGAAGGCCGACTACGACAAGGAGTCCTTCCGCCAGCTGGTGCGCAACGAGCGCGGCCGCGAGCTCTGCTTCGAAGGGCTCAGGAAGTACGACCTCATACGCTGGGGCATCTTCGTCGAGGCCATGCACGGCTACGCTTCCCAGACCTCCGACGAGCGCTGGGTCAAGAACGGCACGTCAAATTACGCCGCTGCGATAGGCGCGGCCGTGCAGCCGCGTCACATACTCCTTCCCATCCCGGCCATCGAGCTGGGTGTCAACAAGGAACTTGTTCAGAACCCTCTCTGGTAATGATTATGGACAGAATATACTTAAGATTGTCATGCATCCTGGCGGCAGCCGCCCTTGCCGGCGCCTGCACGCAGGACATAGTCGAGGAGGTTTCCTGCAGCGTGAAACTCGATCCGTCGAATACCTTCTACGCCGGCGACCCTGTCCGCTTCAACATCAGCGGACAACCGGACAACATCCTCTTCTACAGCGGCGAGACCGGTGCCCAGTACCGCTTCAAGGACCGCTTCAGCGTCCCGGTGGACCAGGTCAATTCTGCCACCCTGACCCTTGACTACCAGGCCCGTTACGGCAATACCGACGGCCTCGACGTCTATGTTTCTGACTCGTTCGGCGGCCTGAAAGGCAATGACGGGGCTGCCGACCGCGCGACGGTCCGTTCCATGATCGACGGCGGGATGGCCGGATGGACAAAACTTGACTACCAGGAAGGCGCAAGCACCGTGTGGACGCACCAGAGCTATGATGTAGGCTCCATGCTGGAAAACTTCACCATCGCCTTCCACTGGCATCCGAAAAGGGACGGGAAGAGCGCCCAGCGTACTTACTGGCTGGACGGTCACATCTCCCTCGACATGGTGGGCTCCGCTCCTTCGACGATGCCCATAATCGCTCTCGAGCCCGTCGTGGTCATGATGAACGAAGAGCTGGACCCCTATCACAAGAACGCCGGCAACGGCTCGGTCCGCTTCGACAACCCGACGGCCGCTCCCATCGTCTTCCAGGGCGCCGGGGCGACTGTCCTGGATTACGCCCTCGACGGCTGGGTGTTCACGACCCCCTCGTCCCTCAACAAGGTCGAGAACGACAAGGGAACCGTGATCAAGAACCTCCAGAACTGGATGGACAAGTACGAATACACCTACATGGAGCCCGGCAATTATACCGCGACCTTCGTCTGCGTCAACGAG
Source organism: Bacteroidales bacterium (assembly GCA_016281435.1). Next base: position 795 of record JAEEIQ010000044.1, on the reverse strand, counting down.
AACGTGCTCGGCGGCAGCGAACAGGTACGGCAGGTCCGCTTCTCCGTGATCGAAAAACCGTAGCCTTATGAGAAAAGCTTCATATATCCTTGCGGCCGTCCTGGTGGCCATTGGCGCCGTCGCATCCTGCGTGGACAAGGACGCGCTGAATTCCGACATGGATGCTCTCGAGGCGAGATTGGACGCCTTGCAGGACAAGGTATCCTCGTTCAACGACAACGCCGTCGCCGCGCGGAAGTTCATACGCGGCGGGAATATCCTCGTGACCGGATACACTCAGACCCAATACGGCTACAGCCTTGACCTCAGTGACGGCACGACGGTCAAGGTGACCTTCGGCGCCGATGCTCCGGGGATAGTACCCGTGGTCGGGATCGACGCCCAGGGACGGTGGATCATCTCCACTGACGGGGGCGGGAATTTCTCTCCGATAGCCGGCGCAGCAAATGCCCTTTCCAACGAGGGAGCCACCCCGCAGATACGCATCGACGCGGAAAAATGCTGGGAGATCTCCCTTGACGGCGGTCTCAGCTGGACTCCGGTCCTGGATTCGGCCGGCAAGAAGATAAGCGCCACGGACGGATCTTCCGTCGCCGGGACCGCTTCCTTCTTCCGCAATGTCATTTTCGACCCCGCCTCTTCCACCGTGAAGTTCATCCTGCAAGACGACAGGGAGGTGGTACTGTCCGTACTCGACAATTTCTATTTCAAGGTCCTCGGATACAGCGAGGGACTGAAGGTCTCCGCCGGAGACGGGATGCGCTTCCTCGTCGAATCTTCCGACGTGGCGCAGGT
>JAEEIQ010000043.1 GCA_016281435.1 Bacteroidales bacterium | reverse complement strand
GCTCATCGGAGTGCCGTTCTACGGCATACAGCAGGGAGTCAAGGGCAAGAAGGTCGCCAGGACCTATGCACAGTTACTTCCTCTCATTCCGGAAGGAGACACTTCCTCGGGGGTGATCGAAGGCTTCTCATTCAACTGCGTCGACGAGATGAAGGCGAAGCGGGACTGGGTCATGGAGAACGGCTACAAAGGCATCATGATATGGCAGATAGGACAGGACGCTCCGTATTCGGACCCGCGTTCCCTGCTGCGGACCCTCGTGGAATACAGAAACAAGTAGTGTTACCTTATATAATATGAAACAGGATCTTCAGATTTTCGATCTCATCCGCAAGGAAGAGGAAAGACAGAAATCGGGGCTTGAACTGATTGCCTCCGAAAACTATGTGACCAAGGGAGTCCTCGAGGCCATGGGCTCGGTCTGCACCAACAAGTACGCCGAAGGATACCCCGGCAAGAGGTATTACGGAGGCTGCGAAGTGGTCGACCAGATCGAGCAGCTCGCCATCGACCGCCTCAAGGCCCTCTACGGCGCCGAGTGGGCCAACGTGCAGCCGCATTCCGGCGCGCAGGCCAACATGGCCGTCATGATGGCGGTCCTCCGCCCCGGAGACACCTTCATGGGGCTTGACCTCTCGCAGGGCGGCCACCTTTCGCACGGCTCACCGGTCAACGCATCCGGCATCCTCTACAACGCGGTGGCTTACGGGCTCAATCCCGAGACTGGCCTCGTGGACTATGACGCCATGGAGGCGAAGGCCCTCGAATGCAAGCCCAAACTCATCATCGGCGGTGCGTCCGCGTATTCCCGCGAATGGGACTACGAGCGCATGCGTGCCCTTTGCGACAAGATCGGAGCCATCCTTTGGATCGACATGGCGCACACGGCCGGCATGATAGCCGCCGGGCTGCTGAAGAACCCTGTCAAATATGCCCATATCGTCACGTCCACCACGCACAAGACCCTCCGCGGACCCCGCGGCGGCGTTATCCTGATAGGCAAGGACTTTGACGACCCTTTAGGGAGAACAACTCCCAAGGGCGTAGTGAAGAAGATGAGCCAGGTGCTGGATTCCAGCGTGTTCCCCGGCGTGCAGGGCGGTCCCCTGGAGCACGTCATCGCCGCCAAGGCCGTCGCCTTCTTCGAGGCGGCCCAGCCCGAATACGTCGAATACCAGAAGCAGGTTATCGCCAACGCGAAGGCCATGTGCGCGGAGTTCATCCGCCGCGGATATACCGTCGTCAGCGGCGGCACCGACAACCACCTCATGCTGATAGACCTTAGGGGCCGTTTCGCCGAGGTCACCGGCCGCATCGCGGAGAAGGAGCTCGTCAAGGCCGACATCACCGTGAACAAGAACATGGTTCCCTTCGACAGCCGCACGGCTTTCCAGACCAGCGGTGTCCGCATCGGCACGCCTGCGATCACTTCCCGCGGCTTCGTCGAGAAGGACATGGCGACCATAGTGGAACTCATCGATACGGTCCTGGCTTCGTGCTCCGAGCATATCGACGCCCTGACGCTGAAGGCCGGTGAAGTCCCCACCGCTGCGCAGGAGGCCTCCCTCGCCGCACACGCGGAGGTCCTCGCCGACGTGGCCCGCAGGGTCCACCAGCTCACCGCCGGCGTTCCCCTGAATCGCTATTGACAATTTGTCAGTGGCACGGACATTGATTCTCCATGAAGCGTTCCCGGTTTTCGGGAGCGCTTTTGAATTTTATACGTAAAACAGATAGATTATGATCAAACCTTTAGCAGACAGGGTCCTGATCGAGCCCAAGGAGGCCGAGACCAAGACCGCATCCGGAATCTACCTTCCCGACACGGCGAAGGAAAAACCTCAGCAGGGGACAGTCCTCGCAGTAGGCCCCGGCAAGAAAGATGAACCGATGGAAGTCAAGGTCGGCGACGCCGTCCTGTACGGAAAGTACTCCGGGACGGAAGTGACCGTGGATGAGAAGAAGTATCTCATCGTGAAGCAGTCTGACATTTTAGCAATCCTGTAAACGAACTGAAATTATGGCAAAAGATATTCAATTTGACGTAGATGTCCGCTCGAAGATGAAGGCCGGCGCCGACGCGCTTGCCAATGCGGTGAAGGTGACTCTCGGCCCCAAGGGCCGCAATGTCGTCATCGACAAGAAATTCGGTGCTCCCCAGGTGACCAAGGACGGCGTGACCGTCGCGAAGGAAGTCGAACTGGAAGACCGTTTCGAGAACATGGGCGCCCAGATGGTGAAGGAAGTCGCTTCCAAGACCAACGAGCAGGCCGGTGACGGCACCACCACCGCCACGGTCCTCGCCCAGGCCATCATCAACGAAGGCCTCAAGAACGTTGCCGCCGGAGCCAACCCGATGGACCTCAAGCGCGGTATCGACAAGGCCGTTGCGGCCGTCGTCGCCGATCTGCAGAAGCAGAGCCGCAAGGTCGGAAAGGACTACTCCAAGGTCGAGCAGGTCGGTACCATTTCCGCCAACAACGACAGCTATATCGGCAAGCTCATCGCCGACGCGATGTCCAAGGTCAAGCAGGACGGCGTGATCACCGTTGAAGAGGCCAAGGGCACCGAGACCGAGGTGAAGGTCGTGGAAGGCATGCAGTTCGACCGCGGATACATCTCCCCGTACTTCATGACCGACGGCGAGAAGATGGAAGCGGTCCTCGACAGCCCCGCCATCCTCATCACCGACAAGAAGATTTCCAATATCCAGGACATCATGCCCGTCCTCGAGCCCATCGCCCGTGAAGGACGCGAACTCCTCATCATCGCCGAGGATGTCGACGGCAACGCTTTGACCGCCCTCGTGATGAACCGCCTGCGCGGCACCCTGAAGGTCGCTGCCGTCAAGGCTCCCGGATTCGGCGACCGCCGCAAGGAGATGCTGCAGGATATAGCCATCCTGACCGGTGCTACCGTGGTCTCCGAGGAAAGGGGATTCACTTTCGAGAACATGACTCCGGACATGCTCGGCAAGGCCGGAAAGGTCACCATCTCCAAGGAGAACACCACCATCGTCGAGGGTGCCGGTGACAAGCAGGCCATCAAGGACCGTGCGGACCAGATCCGTGCCCAGATCGCCACGACGAAGTCCGATTACGACCGTGAGAAGCTCCAGGAGCGTCTCGGCAAGCTCGCCGGCGGAGTGGCAGTCCTCTATGTGGGAGCTACGACCGAGGTCGAGATGAAGGAGAAGAAGGACCGCGTCGAGGATGCCCTGAACGCAACCCGCGCTGCGGTCGAGGAAGGTTACCTTCCCGGCGGCGGAGTCGCTTACATCCGTGCCGTCCAGGCCTTGAAGAACCTCAAGGGCGAGAATGAGGACGAGACCACGGGCGTGCACATCGTGGCCCGTGCGATCGAGGAACCCCTGCGCCAGATTGCTTCGAATGCCGGTGAAGAGGCTTCCGTGATCATCAACAAGATCCGCGAAGGCAAGGGTGACTTCGGTTACAATGCCCGTACCGGCGAGTATGTGAACCTCTTCGAGGCCGGTGTCATCGACCCGACGAAGGTCTCCCGCGTGGCCCTCGAGAATGCAGCTTCCGTGGCCGGAATGTTCCTGACGACCGAATGCGGAATCGTGGACATCCCCGAGAAGGAGCCCGCAGCTCCTGCGATGCCCGCCGGCGGCATGATGTAGGAATCTGCTGATATTCAATGACAGTTGCCCGGGACGTTAGTTTCGGGCAACTTTTTTCTTCAAAAAATTTAAAAATAATTTTGGAGAATAAAAAAAAGTGTCTACCTTTGCAATCCCCAAACGGGGTCTGGGCGATTCGGCCGCGACGTGGCCGGAATTTTTTTAACGCCCGTATGAAGGGAGTTCATTGAAAAGACTGAAGGAAAGTACAAGCAAGTACCGAACAAAATTTAAATTCGAGAGCGTCGATTTCTTGGAAGAGAAATGAAAGCGTCGGGGTCAAGCGAAATCATAAAATATACAAAGAAGAGTTTGATCCTGGCTCAGGATGAACGCTAGCGGCAGGCTTAACACATGCAAGTCGAGGGGCAGCGCGTTGTAGCAATACAATGGCGGCGACCGGCGGAAGGGT
>JAEEIQ010000042.1 GCA_016281435.1 Bacteroidales bacterium | reverse complement strand
CTGGAATACCGCACGGGGCACGGTCATCGTCGACTTCAAGACCTTCGGCGGGAACAAGGCGAAAGCGATCGAGGAGAGCGAGCAGAAACACTCATCCCAGCTGCATGAGTACAGCGAGGCGCTGAAAGCGGCTGGGAAGGAGATTCGGGCAGCCGTGCTGTTCTACCCCGTTACGGGCGCGGTAATCGAAGTCGGGAAAAAACAGAAACATTGATGACAATGACGTATGGAATATATCTTTGACTATCCGGACGAGGTGATGGCGCTGTATGCGTGCGGCCATACCTTCAGGCAGTCCGTGCGGATCGCAGATTGCATGGACGATGAATGCTGCGAACGCATCAGGCTGTGCATCAGTAACGTCTTCGGAAAATTCGAGCATGGCGAAGTCACGCTGATGCCCAACTATCACGATGAGGTGGTAACCGAGGTGGAAGCCAGGTTCAACCTTGTCAACACCATCCGCGAATCGTTCAGCGGCGCCCTGGAGCGGGCGCTGCCCCATAACAAGTACCTGAACAAAAAGGAGGGTGGAAACAAAGAGACAATCCAAACAGCCCAGTGGCTGCTGGCCATGTTTGCCTGCGGCTGTTCCATCAGACGGATTCTCAGGATGGCCGAAGGCGGGCTGGATGAAGAAAACATGGCCCTGGCCCGGTTATGCACCGATATCTTTTGGGGACCGTTTGACGACGTCGACCTTGACCTGCGGCCCTATGACAAGAAGGAGCCGATCCGTGAACAGGATATCCGGGACGCCCTGGTCAGGCTGTTCAGGGATTCAAGGCGGAAGAGGCTTGTCAAAGTCCTTTCCGGATACAACGGGAAGGAGTGGATGGCCTTTCCGCAAGAAGATGACGAGGATGCCGAAGAGATATCCATAGCCCCGGACTGCGAGGCGATCGGCGACTATGCCTATGCTTTCTGCACGAAGGTAACGACCGTAGAGATCCCCCGCTCGGTAAAGGTCATAGGGGAGGCCGCCTTCAAGGGATGCTCCGGCCTGACGCGTGTCGTGATTCCCGATTCGGTCACCTTGATCGGCGACCATGCGTTCGAGGGATGTACGGGCCTGACAAGAGTCGTAGTCCCCGAATCCGTGACCAAGATAGGCAAGATGACGTTCAACGGCTGTCCGGGCCTTGCAGGAAGCGGGCTGCTTGTGGAAGACATGGAGAAGGATCCGCCCGTGCCGCCGGTGTCCGAAAACGCCGATGACGACGACGAACTTCCGTTCTGATTTAATGGGCCATTTGCCCGAAAATGACTATATTTGTATGGGAATCCTGTCCGAGCTTGTCCTATTTATAGGAATGATACTCGACAGAATATGATTATTCAGTTTTTTTATCCTTTTTTCCGCATCTTCAGGGGCTCTGCGGCGCGCGGAGAATGAAGACGCACAGAAGTTGTTGCAACATTTGTTGCAGCATATGCTGATCCCTGACCACCCTCGGTACCGTCATGGTCCTGAGGCCATCGATTAAGACGAGAGTATTTGGACAGGATTCCCTTTTTTGTATGAACGCCTCTTTCGAAACCCTCGCCCAGTATGCGACCACGGACCGGATCCTCCGCCTCGTGGCCCGGGAGAGGGCTAAGTTTACCGCAAAATCCAAGGGAAAGTCAGAGCCGAAAGAAGAAGGCACCCTGTACGGGATGGTGAAGGGAATGACGCCGCCGCACCGCCTCTGGAGCGGCGCGGGCACCCTGAAGCTCCCGAAGAAGGAGGAGCGGGGGATAGGGAAATGGATTTATCCAAAGCGTGCCGCCTCCGCCCGCGTGCTGGCGGCGATTCATCGCCACTGGGAGGATACAGACGAACCGTGGAACCGCACCCTGCGGGAATTCATCGCCGAGGTGCAAGACAGTCTTGCCGCCGACGGCCCCCTGGTGCTCGAGACGCCGACGGTGATTCCCAAGATCAAGAAGACGGCTGAATCCGGCGAGCACATCTTCCGCCCGATATGCCTCTATAAGGATCTTAAGACCAAGGTCATCCTGGCGCTTACCTACCAGTATATCCTCGACAAGTTCGACCGGTGCTTCCACGACGACATGCTCTTCATGCGCGCGGCCCGCAGGATGGCGGACGGAAACTACGCCATGCCGAAATACCTGGACGCCAT
>JAEEIQ010000041.1 GCA_016281435.1 Bacteroidales bacterium | reverse complement strand
ACGTATTTTCCGTTATGCATGTGCCATTCTACGTTAGTCTGGCAAAGATAATTTCAAATCGGCGCGCTCCAAAAACTGCTGTAATTACCTAACTCTCAATATTTTCAAAGAACTTTTATAAATTTTTAGTGGACACTAATGCATATGTTAAATGAATCCAATCAGACTCGCCCTTTGCACAATAACCATAATCAGGCTGTGCTCCTTTAAGTTGATACGATAAAAAGATATCTCTTTCGGACTCATTACATATCCAAACCCCTATAGGATTGGTACAACTAGTAATTGTAGTGGATACAATGGCCAATAAAGTTATAGCCGATTTGAAACAATATTTCATTTTGGAGAAGAGAATAAATCATATAATAGGTCTAACCAATATAATGACATCTTGATACCTGGAAGATACTATCGTTGTTGATTCCAGGGAGGTGCCATCTCGATGTTCTTCATCAATGACGTTGGCGGGTATGTCAAGCATTCATTCTCATTTAAATAGTTGAAATCATTATACGTAATCGTATATTTTTGGACCACTTTTTCGTTAAGAGTATTTAAATCGTCTCTGTACTGAATAAAGCTATCGTAAGGTATAATGAATATTTTCATAGGCATTCGATATGCACAAGATTTAGCAGATTCAAAGGATAGTGAACACTTTCCTTTATTGGCAATCTCGTAACGGTATGGTTCAGAAATACTATCTGAAGAATTTTCGTCTGCCAAAAGAAAGATGACGGCAAGTTCCGTATCCGTATTATTGTAAAAGTGCACGCCTGTGCCTCGTTTACAACCATAACTTATTAATACGATAAAGAACAGGATAATTAAACGTTTCATATTGTGAATAAAATCCAGGCTAATGGGCTTAAAACAGAGTTGACAAAAACATGCTTGTGACAAATGAAATGTCTATAGTCTCTTGGCCGGGGAGAGGCAGGGACAGAAGGGAAAGGACGAAAAGAATCGGAAAGCGGCGCATTGGTTATCAAGTTTTTGCAAACATATAAAAGAATTACATTATTAACAAGAAACTTTAATTGATCGTCGTGACTTGAGTTTATATATTAATTGTTATATTTGTCCATGCAGAATAGTCGGACATTCGCAGATACAATGATCAAATAACATATGGCAACAAGAAGAGAATTTTTGAGGAATTGCGGACTGCTGACGGCAGGTTCCGCCCTCGGTGGTTTCAGTATCGACGCCCTTGCAGCTCCGGCAGCCGGGGCTGCGGCCGGTATCGACTACGCCCCCCTTACCGGGATCAAGTACCCTATCAGGACCCTGGATGCCCTGACCGACAAGCAGATAAGCTATGTAGTCGTCGGCGCCGGCAACCGCGGCAACGTCTATGCGCGCTATGCCGAGATGTTCCCGGACAAGGCCAAGGTTGTCGGCGTGTCCGACATCAATGACTTCCGCCTCAAGAGGATGTCCGACAAGCACGGAGTCCCGGCGGAAAGGCGTTTCGGAGACTACCACGAGATCATGGCCGCCCCCAAGATGGCGGATGCGATGGTGATATCCCTTCCCGACGGCTTGCACTATGAGGCCTGCATGCTGGCCCTGGCGAAGGGCTACCATGTCCTGCTCGAGAAGCCCATCGCCCAGACCGAGAAGGAGTGCCGCGCCATCCTCGCCCAGAGCAAGAAGTACAACCGCATCGTGGCGGTCTGCCATGTGCTCCGCTATGCCCCTTACTTCATCGCGCTGCGCGAAGTCATACGCCAGGGCATCATCGGCGACGTCGTCAGCATCCAGCACATGGAGCCAATCGAAGCCACGCACATGGCCCACTCCTACGTGCGCGGCAACTGGCATGACTCCAAGGCGACGACCCCGATCATCCTCGCAAAGTCCTGCCATGACCTCGACATCATACGCTGGCTCCTCGACAAGCCCTGCAAGAGGGTGGCCGCGGAAGGGTCCCTTTACTATTTCAAGAAAGAGAACGCTCCCGAAGGCGCGACGCTCCGCTGCACCGACGGCTGCCCGCACGAGGCGACCTGCCCCTTCTCCGCAATCACCGAATACGCGAGGAAGAAGAACCGCCTGAACGTGCTCGACTACGACAAGAGCACTCCTTACGAGACCATAGTCGAAAAGCTCAAGACCTCCGACTACGGCCGCTGCGTCTTCCACTGCGACAACGACCAGCCCGACCACTATGTCTCCACCCTCGAGTTCGAGGACGGCGTGACCGCATCCTTCTCGATGGAGGCCTTCGTCCCCTGGGGCGGACGCCGTACCCGCATAATGGGCACCAAGGGATACATCGAGGGCGACATGAGGCAGTTCGTGGTTACGGACTTCCTGAACCGCAAGGGCCGCATCTGGAACATGAAGGTCGCCGAAGTCCCCGAATACAAGGGTGCCGGCCACGGTGGCGGAGACCTCGCCCTGTTCCGTGACTTCGTAGAGGCTGTCGCATTCGAAGATCCGAAGCGCCTGACGAGCAACATCGAGGCTTCCGTGGAAAGCCACATCATGGGATTCATGTGCGAGAAGTCCCGCCTGAGCAACAAGAAAGTAGCGGTAAAAGTCTAAATGAGAGTACTGAAGTTCGGGGGCTCCTCGGTGGCTAACGCCACTGCGATGTCCAGGGTCCTGGATATAGTCGAGAAGGAGGCGGCCGGAAGCCGCGTCCTTCTCGTCAGTTCCGCCATTGCGGGATGTACGGATGCCCTGATAGGGATGGGCAAGTTCCCTTCCGGGCAGAGGGGAGACCTGGTCAAAGAGCTCCAGGACAAGCATCTGGCCATTATCAGCCGCCTTTTCTCCGGGAGCGCCAGGGAGGCCGTTTCCGCGGAATGCGGACGGACCTGCCGGGAGCTTTCCGAGGCCGCGGGGGAAGACTGCGTGACCTTCGGCGAACTTTTCAGTACGAAAATCCTTGCCGCAAAGCTTGATGAGGAAGGGTATCCCACCGTCTGGCTGGATTCGCGGGACCTTATCAACAAGGACGACATCGAAGGCTCGTACGGGGCCATCAGGAAAGCCGTGGAAAGCCATCCCGAGGCCCGCGTCTTCGTGGCTCCCGGCTTCATAGCGCGGGACTCGTCCGGCCGCCTCGCCACGCTCGGAAGGGGCGGAAGCGACTACAGCGCCGCCATTTTCGCCGCAGCCCTCGGGGCCGAGGCGCTTGAAATATGGACCGACGTGCCCGGCATCATGACCACCAACCCCAAGGTGGTCCGCCAGGCGCGGACGATACCGAAGATATCCTATGACGCGGCGTTCACGATGGCGGAACACGGCGCCAAGGTCCTTTACGCCCCCACGGTGGGGCCTGCCCGCAGCAGCGGGATAGCCATCAACATACGCAACACCTTCGACCCTGCCAATCCCGGGACATCGATCGAGGCCGTTCCCGCCGGGGAAGTCTGCAAATGGATGGGCCTCGCCTCCGAGGATGTGGAGGGAGGAGTGCGCCTGAACCTTGTCGCCGAAGGGCCGGTGGACGCCGAAGACAGCCTCAGGAGGGTCTCTGATGCATTGAGGGAGGCCGGCATCGCCGCGACGGATTCCGGAGCTGACGGCCCCATAGTCTGGGCCGAGGTGCGGAAGGAAGTCGAGAAGCCCGCTTCCGCAGCCCTGCACCGCGAATTTTTCGAAGAGGAGAAACTCCGCTCCTTCGATGTCTACATCGCCGGATACGGCGCCGTGGGCCATGCCCTCGAAAGGCTCATCATGAGCGGTTTTGCCGTCCGGTCCGGCAAGGAAGTCCGCATAGCCGGGATTTCCGCCGACCATGGCTTCGCCGCAAAGGTGCTTGCCGAGGCACCCAGGCGCTCGGTTTTCGTCGACTGTACTGACTCCGAGGATATATGGAAAATGTATGTGCCCATGCTTGAGGCCGGCATCAGCGTCGTCTCCTCGAACCGCCGTTCCCTCGCCGTGCCGTATGTGGAATATGCCGCGATGAAGCAGGCGGCCCTCCGCAGCGGGGCATTCTTCCGCTACGGGACCACGGTCGGAAACGCCCTGCCCGTGCTGGAATCGGTCGGCATGGAGACCGGGCTGGACTCGGTCGAAGCCGTGGTTTCATGTACCCTGAACCATATCATCACGGGGTATGACGGCGCCAATACCGAAAGCTTCGCCACCCTTCTGATGCATGCGCAGGAAAGCGGCCTGACGGAGCACGACCCCCGCATGGACCTCGGCGGAAAAGACGCCCTCCGCAAACTCCTTATCCTGGCCCGCGAGGCCGGGATCCCCATGGAAGAGGAGGACGTGGAGATAACGCCCATGCTTCCTGAAGAGTATTTCGATTGCAGTCTCGAAGAGTTCTATGCGAAGCTGCAGGCCGCCGAGCCCGAGTTCATACGCCGCGAGGCCGAACTCGACGCCATGGACCGCAGGCAGCGTTTCGTGGCTTCCGTGACCCGTGACCCCTCGTCCCGCCTTGGCTACAAGGCCGAGATCAAGATGCGCCTCTACGGGATCAGCAGCCCGTTCTACTGGATTTCCGGTACCGAGAACATCATAGAGATGAAAAGCCGCGGTACGGCCCCGCTCGTAATCAAAGGAGCCGGGGAAGGCCCTGTGCAGGCCGCCCTCGGCATCCTTAATGATATTCTCCGCTAGAGCCTACCTGTACTCCTCGTACTCCGGCATCGCCAGCTCGGAAATGATGTCCTTGAGTTTCTTGTCGTCTCTCGGGCATATCATCAGCACGTCGTCTGTGTCGATAACGATGAAATTCTCCAGACCGCGGATTGCGACCAGCTTCTTTTTTACGGAGTTGCGCCCTACGCCGGCGTAGATGATGTCGTTGCTGTTGTCCTTAAGGATGCCCTTGCCTATGAGGCGCACCGCGTTGCCGTCCTCGTCGTGCTGGGCCAGGTACTCGTACAGGGACTCCCAGTTGCCTATGTCCGCCCAGCGGAACTTCGCGGGATATATCCAGACTATGTCCGTCTTCTCCATGACGGCGTAGTCGATGGAGACCTTCGGGCAGTCGGCATAGACGCTCTCGAGGAAGAACCTCTCGCGGGTGGTGTCGAGGACATCCTCCCATCCCGTCCAGAGGTTGGTGATCTCGGGACAGCAGCGCTCCAGCTCCTCCTTCAGGACGGAGGCACGGCATACGAATATGCCCGAGTTCCAGAGGAATTCCCCGCTCTTTATGAACACTTCCGCGAGGGCTGAATCAGGTTTTTCGGTGAAGGTCTTGGCCTTTACCGGCTTGCCGTCCTCGTGCGCGTCGCGTCCGCCAACTATCTGCACGTAGCCGAAGTTGCTGTCCGGCCGGGTCGGCACTATACCGAGGGTGATGATTACCCTGTTGTCCGCGGCATGCTGCAAGGCGTCCAGGAGGGTGTTGAGGTAGATTTCCCTGTCCCCGATGACATGGTCCGCGGGGATGGCTATCATTACGGCCTGGGGGTCCCTTTTCAGGAGGGTGTAGGTGGCGTAGGTGAGGCAGGGGGCGGTGTTGCGGCTGTACGGTTCCAGCAGGAGGTTCTCCGGAAGCAGTTCGGGGAGGTGCTCCATCACCTGCTGCTCGTAATTGATGTTCGAGACTACCAGGATGTTTTCCACCGGGATGATCTCCGCGACCCGCTCGAAGGCGAGGCGGAGGAAACTCTTGCCCGAGGAGGACAGGTCGAGGAACTGCTTGGGACGGGACTCCCTGCTGATCGGCCAGAAGCGGGAACCTATGCCGCCGGCCATTATGACACAATAATTGTGGTTGTTTTCCATGCTATATATACATTGGTATGAAGGCTTGTGGGAAATAGCGGACCGAAGGGACTCCGTCTTCGAATTCCACCGTGACTATGTCGAACTGGACCTCCCGCCCGGAGGCAAGGGGATTCCCGGAAGAGAGCCACGCTCCGGCGGCCCGTACGAGCCGCGCCTGCTTGCGGGCGTCCACGTTGATTTCAGGCGGCGCAGGGCTCGGCAGGGTGCGGCTTTTCACTTCTACTATATGGATGCCGGCGGGGTCGAGGCTGACTATGTCCAGCTCCAGATGGGACCATCTCCAGTTGCGTTCGAGTATGGTGTGCCCGATGCTGCGGAGGTACGCGCAGGCCTCGTCTTCCCCTTTCTTGCCGACAAGTTTCTTTTCCATCATCCCAGGGTTACTACCGTGACTCCGCTGCCTCCGTGCCGCACGTCCTCGTCCGCCGCGGAGACTACTCCCGGCACGGTGCGGAGGTATTTCTGTATTTCGTCCCGCAGCACGCCGGTGCCCTTCCCGTGGATGATGCGCACGCTGCCCATCCCGAGCATCAGGGCGTCATCTATGTAGCGGACGACTATGTTCATGGCGTCCTGGAGCCTCTCTCCGCGGATGTCCAGTTCCGTCTTGAAATTCAGCTTGCGGTCCCTGACGGCCGCGTCGACCTTCTGGAGCGGGGGCCTCGAGACCGCCTTGACGGCATCCTTATACTCGTTGGATGAGATGCGTTCCAGTTTCCCGGGAGCTACGGTTCCGGAGATGTTGCCCATCGAGACCGTGACCGTCCTTCCGGAGATGCGTACGACTTCGCCGACCATCCCTGTATCGCGCACGCGTACCTTTTCTCCTATGCTGAGGGGAGTGTCGGCCGGGGCCGGGGCTGCGGATGCGCTTTCCTTGCCCTTCCTGCGGGCGCGGACCTGCCGGAGCTTGCGGTCCAGGGCGGCGCCTCCTCCGCTTTCCTTCTTCTGCTCTATGGCCGCGAGGAAGCCCTGCAGCTCGCTGCGGGCCTGCTTCGTGCGTTCCTTTTCCGCCTGGGATTCCTTGATTTCGCGTATGGTGCGTTCCACCCTGCTGCCGGCGCCCTTGACTATGCGCTCGGCCTCCATGGCGGCTTCGTCCAGTATCTTCTTGCGCTGCGCGCGTATGTCCTCCAGTTCCTTCTCGTAGCGGGCCGTGAGGCTCTCGAGGGTCTTGTCAGTGGCCTTTACCTTCTGCAGCTTCTCATCGAGGGCGCGGCGGCCCCGGGCTATCCTGCGCAGGTTCCTTTCTATCCCGACGTACTCCTCTCCGGCGCGCTGCTCGGCGTCTTTCACTATGGCCTCCGGCAGCTTCATCTTCCGCGCCAGCTCGAAGGCGAAGGAATTGCCGGGGAATCCGGTCTCCAGCTTGAATATTGGTTCGATCTTCGAGGTGTCGAAGAGCATGGCCCCGTTGACCACGCCCGTCCCTCCGGAGGCGGCGTAGAGTTTGAGATTCGTGTAGTGGGTGGTGATGACCCCGTAGACCCCGCGCCGGTCCAGCTCGCAGAGTATGGCTTCCGCGATGGCCCCGCCCGCAGCAGGCTCCGTTCCGGAGCCGAATTCGTCAATCAGCACCAGGGTGCCGCCGTCCGCCACGGCAAGTATGTCGCGCATGTCGGCGAGGAACGAAGAATAGGTGCTGAGGTCGTTGTCGATGGACTGGTCGTCGCCGATGCTGACCATGATGCGCTTGAAGACCATGAGCTCGGAGCTCTCGGACGTCGGGACCAGCAGGCCCCACTGGAACATGTACTGGAGCAGCCCTGTAGTCTTCAGGCACACGGACTTGCCGCCGGCGTTCGGCCCGGAGATCAGCAGTATGTGCTTTTCCGGAGTCAGCTCTATGGTCAGCGGGCTCATCTTCCGTCCTTCCTTCTTCAGGGCCTTTTCGAGCAGGGGGTGGCGGGCCTTGCGCAGGCTCATTCGGCCGTCTTCCGAAAGCACCGGCATCCCGGCTATGTGGTCCAGGGCCGTGCCGGCCTTCGCCATGAGGAAGTCGATCTCCCCGAGGAAGGCCGCGATGCCGCACAGGTCGGGGATATAAGGGCGCAGGAAGTCCGTGAACGCCCGGAGTATCGCCGCAACCTCCCGGCTCTCCGCCATGTACAGTTCGCGTATGTCGTTTTCCAGACCGATGACCTCCGCCGGTTCGATGTAGGTGGTCTTGCCGGTCGCGGATTCGTCCACTATGAACCCGGGGATCTTGCGCTTCGAGGCGGTCCCGACCGGGATGAGGAACTTCCCGTCCCTGACGGCGACCGAGGCGTCCTTGTCGGCGTAGCCTTCCGCCTGCGCCTTGCGGAGTATGGCCGCTGCGGTGCGCGAAAGGGCGCTTTCCTTGTCCCGGATGTCCCTGCGGATCAAGAACAGTTCCTCCGATGCGTCGTCCCTGATGTCGCCGTGCCGGTCTATGATGGAAGCTATGCGGGAGCTTATTTCCGGGTAGTTCCGGATACTGGAAGCCATCGCCTTGAGCTTGGGATAGACTCCGTCGCGGACCGAGCCGAAGAAGGCCGTTATGCGGGCCGCGGTGCCGAGCACGGTGGAGAGCTTTCCCATCGACAGGACATCGATGCTGCCGCTGCCTTCCTTCTCCAGCGGGGCCAGGAAGGGGATCGCGTCTATGTACCCGGTGGTCGGGAAACGGTCCTCGAACATCAGGACCATGCGCATCTCATCCGTCAGGACGAGCCGCCGGCGAATCTCGGCCGGGTCCGTGGAAAACTCTTCCGCGGCCGTGCGCTGCGCGGCATAATCTGTGTTGCAGCGGTCCGACACCTCCTTCCGTATCCTGTCGAACCCCAGCTTCGACTCCAATCTTTCCCTATCTGACACTGTCTGCCTGTTTTTCTTCCGCGGATGCGCTTTCCCCGCTAATCAATTGCCTGAGTTCATCCATGTCCCTGACCTGCTGCAGGCGTCCTTCGACGGCGAAGGAAATGCGTCCCGTCTGCTCCGAGACCACTATCACTGCCGCGTCGCTGCCTTCGGTCAGGCCTATGGCAGCCTTGTGGCGCATGCCGTAGCGTGCCGGGATGTCAGTTTTTTCGGTTATGGGAAGGGTGCAGCGGGCTGCGACCATCCTGTTGCCGGACAGCACCGCGGCGCCGTCGTGCAGGGGGGAATTCTTGAAGAATATGTTGAGTATAAGCCGCCTGCTGATGCGGGCATCTATCCTGTCACCGGTCTGGATGATCCTCTCGAGGTCGTCCTTGCGGGGAAGTACGAGCAGCGCGCCCGTCTTTTCTTCCGACATCGTGCGGCAGGCCTCGAGGGTCTCCGTGAGCGCGTCCGAATCCAGTCTCGAGGCGTCCCTTCCGAAGAGCCTGTCGAGGAAACGGAGTCCGGTCCCTTTCAGCGAGGCGCTGCGTCCGAGGCGGTTGAGGAACTGCCTGATCTCGGGCTGGAATATCACCACGAGCGCGATCGCGCCGACGTCGATAACCGTGCCCATCAGGGACGAAAGCATCTTCATGTTCATTGCGACGGCGATTATCCGCACGAGGAAAAGGAAGATTATGGCGATGAAGATGTTCATCGCCGAAGTGCCCCTGATCCAGCGGAAAATCACGTAGATGAGCAGGGCCACCACGATGATGTCAAGGATGTCGACCCAGGTCAGGTGCAAGAATCCGAGAATGTTCAGAACCATAGCAAGGGCAAAGGTAACATTATTATTCGATTAATGCTCCTTCGCCTGTTGCGTGGGAGCAAAAACATCGTCGAATTCTCGAGGCAGCATCCCAATCTGTATGTCCGGGCTCCGGTCTGGTACGGATTTACTCACCGTGACCATCTTGAACCCGACCTGGTGAGTAAAACCGGCCTTTCCGCTCACCGCGGCAGGTTCGGGGCCCCTTCGGTGAGTAAAACCGGCGTCCCTGCATACGGCGGACCGTTCGCATCTGTGTTAGAATGGCATGCAGCGCCGGGGCTTCTTACCGGAGGTTACTTCGCTATTTTACTGGCACGCGGCATTTTGACATAATGCTGGGTATCAGTGTTTTACCCCGGAGAGGCGTGCCACACCTGTCCTCAGGAGCCGCTTCTGGCACGGAAGTCAATGATAAAACCGTCCCTGAAGCCACTCAGAAGCCGT
>JAEEIQ010000040.1 GCA_016281435.1 Bacteroidales bacterium | reverse complement strand
GGCTTTCCCGGAAGCCATCTCCTTATCCACGGCGGCCTTGAAGCTGACAAGCTGATCGGCGACGGCGGCGTTCAGGGTGGTCATCGCCCCGGCGCAGTTGGCGCTCGAGCCGACGGCCCTGAACTCGAAGCGGTTGCCGGTAAAGGCGAAAGGCGAGGTCCTGTTGCGGTCGGTGTTGTCTATGAATATCTCGGGGATTTCCACTAGGCCTACGTTCTTGCCCTTCTTGCCGGCGATCTCGATCGGAGTGCCGGAGGGTACGGTCAGCAGCTTGTGAAGCACATCAGTCATGGTCTTGCCGAGGAAGGCGGAGACTATTGCCGGGGGAGCCTCGTTCGCGCCGAGCCTGTGGGCATTGGTCGCGGAGGCGATGCTGGCCTTCAGCAGGGAGTTGTGCTTCTGCACGGCAGCCAGGACATTCACGAAGAAGGTGACGAACTGGAGGTTGCCCATCGCGTCCTTGCCCGGAGCGAGGAGCGGGGTGCCCGTGTCGGTGCCCAGGGACCAGTTGTTGTGCTTTCCGGAACCGTTGATGCCTTCGAAGGGCTTCTCGTGGAAGAGAACCACGAAGCCGTGCTTGCGGGCAACGGTATTCATCACGTTCATCATCATCTGGTTCTGGTCGTTGGCAAGGTTGGTCTCGCCATAAATCGGGGCCAGCTCGAACTGGTTCGGGGCCACCTCGTTGTGGCGGGTCTTCAGAGGGATTCCGAGCTTGTAACCGGCTATCTCTATGTCGCGCATGAACGCTGCGACCCTGGAAGGGATGGCGCCGAAATAGTGGTCGTCAAGCTGCTGGTTCTTGGACGAAGAATGTCCCATCAGGGTGCGTCCGGTCAGCATCAGGTCGGGCCTGGAGGCATACAGGTCCTCGTCCACGAGGAAATACTCCTGCTCCCATCCGAGGTAGGAATAGACCCGCCTGACCTTCGGATCGAACAGGCGGCATATGGGAAGGGCCGCGTCACTGACGGCCTTCAGCGCCTTCTTGAGCGGGGTCTTGTAGTCCAGTGCCTCGCCGGTGTAGGCTATGAACACCGTGGGGATGCAGAGGGTATCCTCTTGGATGAACACCGGGGACGTGGGGTCCCAGGCCGTATAGCCGCGGGCTTCGAAAGTGGCCCTGATGCCACCGTTGGGGAAAGACGAAGCGTCGGGCTCCTGCTGAGCAAGTGATTTTCCGTCGAAGGTTTCGATCATCCCTCCCTTCCCGTCGTAGTCCATGAAGGAGTCGTGCTTTTCGGCAGTTCCTTCAGTCAGCGGCTGGAACCAGTGGGTGATGTGGGTCGCACCGTGTTCGATGGCCCAGGTCTTCATGCCTTCGGCCACCTTGTCGGCGGTGTCCCTGTCGAGGGCTACGCCATTGTCGATGCAGTCGCAAATCTTGGAAAAGGTGCCGGCGTCGAGATAACGCCGCATCTTTTCACGCGTGAAGACAAGTTCACCGAAATAATCGGAGACCTTCGCGGAGGGGGCTTCCACCGTGGCGGCTTTCTTCTTGAAAGCGTCTTTAACCACGTCAAATCTGAGTTTGCTCATACTATTAACTGTTATTGATGGTTGATATATTCCATGTTGTTATGGACATCCCTTACGGCACGGCCGCTCGGGTCATTGACATTCTTGAAAGACGGGTCCCAGCTGAGGGCCTCGGCCGAGCTGCATGCAACGCTCGGCACGCTCGGTACGGAGAGAGCTGCGCTGTTGGAAGGGAACAGCTCGCTGAAGACGGACCTGTACCAGTACTCCTCCTTGTTCATGGGCGGGTTGATGGGGAAACGCTCGGCGGCATGCCTCAACTGGGAGTCGCTGACCATCCCCGAGGTCATCTGCTTCAAGGCGTCTATCCAGCCGTAGCCGACCCCGTCGCTGAACTGTTCTTTCTGCCTCCACGCTATGCTCTCTGGCAGGATGTCCGAGAATGCCTCCCTGAGGAGTTTCTTCTCGATCGTAGTCCCCGGGCACATCTTGGCCTTCGGCGAGATCCTCATGGCCACGTCCAGGAACTCCTTGTCCAGGAAAGGGACCCTGCCTTCCACTCCCCAGGCCATAAGGGATTTGTTGGCCCTGAGGCAATCGTACAGGTGGAGACGGCCTATCTTGCGTACGGTTTCTTCATGGAACGCCCTCGCGTCCGGAGCCTTATGAAAATACAGGTATCCTCCGAAGATTTCGTCGGAGCCCTCGCCGGAAAGGACCATCTTGATTCCCATGCTCCGGATTGCCCGGGCCATGAGGTACATGGGTGTGCTGGCCCGGATGGTGGTCACGTCGTAGGTCTCGGTATGATAGATGACGTCCCTGAGTGCATCCAGCCCTTCCTGGACCGTATAGCACACCTCGTGGTGGACGGTACCGATGCGGTCCGCCACGACCCTCGCCTTTTCCAGGTCCGGGGAGCCCTTGAGACCCACGGCGAAGGAATGCAGGCGCGGCCACCAGGCCTCGCTCAGATCCCGGCTCTCGATCCTCCGCCTGGCGTATTTGGATGCGATGGCGGAGATGATGGAGCTGTCGAGTCCGCCAGAAAGAAGGACTCCGTAAGGGACATCGCTCATCATCTGGCGCTTGACCGCCGCTTCAAGGGCCTCACGCAACAGGCCAGGGTCGTCAGGACCGTCCTTGACGGAGTCATATTCCATCCAATCCCTGGAATACCAGCGGCGGATGACGCCATCCCGGCTGTCGAGCACATGCCCCGGAGGGAAAGCCTCATAGCGTTCGCACATGCCTTCCAGCGCCTTGAGTTCGCTGGCC
>JAEEIQ010000039.1 GCA_016281435.1 Bacteroidales bacterium | reverse complement strand
GTTCTCCTTCATTGCCCTTGCGTAGTCGGGGGAGGTCACGGTTTCGCCCATTGCGTTGACAGTCTGGACGTAGCCGTAGCGCTCGCAGAAGGCGTCTGCGGGGACCACCATGATGGTGGGCTTTTTCGCCTGGGACCAGCCAATTGCCTGGCAGGCGAGCAGCAATGCTGCGATTATCAGTGATTTTTTCATATCCTAGAATCCGGAGCTGAGTTTGCGTGCGATCCCGTCAGCTTCGAGCTTGCGCTTGAGGTTGTCGTACATCACCTGGACATAGATTCCCACTTTGTAGCCGCCCTTGACCTTTCGTCTGTCGGTGCCTGAAGGGACACCGTCGGTGGTCATGCTGACATAGGCCAGATAGGGGCCGCCGGGGGCGAAGAAATTCTTGAAATAGTCCTCGTGAGAGACAAGGGTGTCGGGATTGGGACAGATGGGAGGCGTGCTCATTGCGGTCGCGCTCCCGGGAAGGCCCCTGAAGATGCAGGCGTGGACGGCATTCTCCTTGGCTGCCATGGTGGCGGCGTCGACATTTTTGCCGAAGCCCCACACCTTGACGAACTTGGTGCCGTCAACACCGACTTTTTCGGTGGTGATTTCGTAGTTGTCCCAGCTTTGGAAGGACTTTCTGCGGTCCTTGTTCTGGGCGCTGGCACTCACTGCCGAGAATGTCATCAGCAGGGTGAGCGCGATCATAAGTGTTTTTCTCATATCGTTCAAAAAAATTAGAATGTCCATTTCAGGCCGGCCTGCAACCCGAAGCCACTCTTGTGGCCGACGTGCTGGTTGTAGGCCTTATACAGACTTCCCTGGATAAATTCGGGGTTCCAGTCTGCGAATGCCTTGGCGAATACCTGCAAGGGGTATGCCACATTTACTGCAATCCTCACGCCGGGCTCTATCACAAAGGCGGATTCGCGTATAAAACGGTCATTACTCGTGTCTGTGGTGGAGAAGCCGATGTGGTCCAGTCCGAGCATTGCGTATGGCATGAGTTCGAAGAAACGGCTGAGGTGCAGGGCATAGCCGTATCCGAGGCCGAAGAAGATGGGAGTGTAGTTGGCCTGGTTGATGTCAAACGATCCGGAGAATATGGCGTATGACATTGAACCACCGGTATTTACAGTCATTAGATAATCCACGTCGACGGCAAATGAAAGCTTGCCCATCGAGCCGGTCTTGATGCCTGCGAGCACTCCGATTCCGAGATCGTTGCTCTGCTTGATGGTCCATCCTTCCTCAATGTTTGCGAGGCCGGATACCTGGTAGAACTCGGACGGCTCCGTCTCTCCGATCGACATTCCGCTGTTGTTGGCGACCTCGGTGGCGCGGAGGAAACCGCGGGGCACGGACTTGAGGTTGCCGTTGTCATCTTCGGTATATGAATATGCACGGTAGCGGTTGCCGTTGCTCAGGCCTTCCTTGGTGCCGATCTTGGCCCTGAGGGGCTTGCGCGCCATAATGGTCACGGCAACTTCCCATTCGGGGATCACGTTCTCAAGGCCGGTGATAAGCCCGCTGAGACAGTCGTAGGCCGCTGATTCCACGGAAGAAGATGTGGCGCTGTTGGAGGATGTTGCAACCAGGTTCATGGGTATGTCGAGCGCCTGGAAAGCACGGATCTTGGCGTCGCGGGTGGCCGCGTCGTCTTCTTCGTAGATCCAGCATTTCTCATAGAAGTCATTAAGCCCGTTTTCCCCGAGGCCTATCCTGTAGGCGAAGGCGCGGGCGTTGACGGACCAGTAAACCTTGCCCTTCTTGTCTGTGGAGCGCTCCACCTTGTAGAAGTCAGTGGCGACGATGTAGCTGCCTGCAATCAGCCTTTGGCCGAGGTCGCCGAGGGCATCCTCGCCCACGCGGGCGGCACGGGCGTTGATGACGTCCTGGTCTTTGGCGTCGTAATTGCCTCGGTAGCGGACCGTCTTGTCGTCCATCATGCCGTCGGAAGTGCGGTTGAAAATGGAGGCAAGAATCTCGCGGGCGAATCCGACTTTTGCAACCGCAGCACCGGTTTCCTCGGATGAGACGGATTCGGAGCGCAGTTTGTTCACCTTTATCGACTTTGTGGAGATCGGGTTGATGTCGTACTTCTCGCTGGGGGAGAAGGAGCGCACGGCGTTGGCGGTGGCGCTGTCGTAGGAATCTCCACGCTCAATGACGACAAGGGAGATGCTCTGGCGGTTGTAGTCGCTGGTGACTACATCCTGGATCTTCGCCTGTGCGAAGGATGTCAGGCCGAAGAAGCATGCGAATGCGGAAAGAGTGAGTTTCTTTAGCATAAGGTTATGATGGTTTTGTTGATATGTCTTGAAAGACAAATGTAATAAAAAAAAAGTATATAAAAAATTTTGCATTTTTGGGAAAAGGTTATATCTTTGCAGTCCCAAACACAGAGGAGGACTCGTTAGCTCAGTTGGTAGAGCATCACACTTTTAATGTGGGGGTCTCGGGTTCGAGCCCCGAACGGGTCACAAAATTGACATTTTGCTTCCTTAGCTCAGTTGGTAGAGCACCTGACTCTTAATCAGGGTGTCTAGGGTTCGAGCCCCTAAGGGAGCACTTCATACTGAGGGCTTAGCTCAGTTGGTTTAGAGCGCTTGCTTGACAGGCAAGAGGTCATCAGTTCAAATCTGATAGTTCTCACAAAAAAACAGACTCATTCCGAGTCTGTTTTTTTGTGAGAATTCTTTAGTTGATCTGGCGTAACATTTCGCTGACTGCCGCGGCCAGCTGGGGATCCTCCCCGCGCAGCAGGGCCTCCGGGCTGTTGTCCACATCGATGTCGGGATCAAGCTGGCGATTCTCCATATAGCGCTGTTCGGATTCTACCCATCCGCCCACCTGGGGGATGCCGAAGACAATCGAGGGATTGATCTGGTTCTCCCACCACACGGCCGTCATCGTGCCGGGCACGGGCTTGCCTATGAGCTTGCCGATTCCCAGGGTGCGGTAGGCAAAGGGGAAACCGGACGCATCCGAGTAGCAGTCTTCGCAGACCAGTACACAGGAAGGCTTGACCCACTTGCTGTAGGGTTCGGTGCCGATGTACTGTCCCCTGGGCTTCCAGTCCACGTAGGCCTTGCCGCCAAGGAAAGTGACCAGGTCGTCATGCAGCCAGCCGCCTCCGTTGTGGCG
>JAEEIQ010000038.1 GCA_016281435.1 Bacteroidales bacterium | reverse complement strand
CCTCGCTTTCGCGCAGGTCGCTTGTCGCAGACTATACCGGCGGCACGTATGCCGGGACTTTGGAAATGAAGGTCCCCGGATACGCCGACATTTCCGTCGGGGCTGAGTATGCCCTGACCCGAAGATGGAAGGTCTGGGGCCGTGTCGGCAATCTCCTGAACGCCGATGTCCGCCAGCTCCCGGTTTATGCCCGTCAAGGCATCAATTTTACGGCAGGAATATGCCTGGAATTGTAAGATTTTTTGTAACTTCGCAAACTTTATAAGCACCATATCCGAAGATGATTGACAACGAAGAGATGAAGCAGGCGGAAGAGCAGTATTCCGCGAACAGTATCCAGGTCCTCGAAGGCCTGGAGGCAGTGAGGAAGAGACCCTCGATGTACATAGGTGACATCTCCGAAAGGGGACTCCACCATCTGGTCTATGAGGTCGTGGACAACTCCATCGATGAAGCGATGGGCGGTTTCTGCGACACCATCGACGTGAAGATACTTGAAGACAATTCCATCCGTGTGCAGGACAACGGACGCGGCATTCCTACCGGAATGCACGAGAAGGAGCACCGCTCCGCCCTCGAGGTCGTCCTTACGGTGCTCCACGCAGGCGGCAAGTTCAGCAAATCCAATTACAAGGTGTCCGGTGGCCTCCATGGCGTCGGCGTTTCCTGCGTCAACGCGCTTTCCGACCTTCTCGTCGCTGAAGTGCACCGCGAAGGGAGCGTTTTCGTTCAGAAGTATTCCAAGGGAAAACCGATCACTCCCGTGGAAGTGACCGGCAGCTGCAGCGACACGGGCACCATCATCACCTTCCATCCCGATCCTGAGATATTCGTCCAGACGACCGTCTACAAATATGACACCCTGGCCGCCCGTCTCCGTGAGCTGTCCTATCTCAACAAGGGCATCCATATCACCCTGACCGACCTGCGCGAACAGGTCGACGAGTTCGTGAAGGACGATGCCGGCGAATCCAAGGCCACCGGGCGCAAGGTCTTCAAGAGCGAGACCTTCTACTCCGAGAAGGGCCTCAGCGAGTTCATCGACTATCTCGATGCCGGCGCCGACCACATCATTCCCGAGCCGGTCTGCGTAGCATCCGACAAGATCATTCCCATCGACATAGCCCTGCAGTACAACAACGGCTATTCCGAAAAGATATACTCCTACGTCAACAACATCAACACCATAGAAGGAGGTACACATCTCCAGGGCTTCAAGATGGGCCTCAGCAGGTCCCTCAAGAACTACGCCGAGAAGAACAACCTGCTGGCGAAGCTGAAGGATCCCCTTGCGCCCGAAGATTTCCGCGAGGGCCTTACCGCAGTCATTTCGGTAAAGGTGGCGGAACCCCAGTTCGAAGGCCAGACCAAGACCAAGCTCGGCAATACCGAAGTCACTTCGGCCGTATCCCAGGCCACTTCCGCCGCCATGGATATCTTCCTCGAGGAGAATCCCAAGCTCGCGAAGATAATAGTCGAGAAGATCGTCCTGGCCGCAACGGCACGCAATGCCGCCCGCAAGGCACGCGAAGCCGTGCAGAGAAAGACGGTCATGAGCGGCGCGGGAATGCCCGGCAAACTGGCTGACTGCTCGGAGAACGATCCGGAGAAGTGCGAACTGTTCCTCGTTGAGGGAGACTCCGCAGGCGGAACCGCCAAGCAGGGCCGCGACCGCCGTACGCAGGCTATCCTTCCCTTGAGGGGAAAGATCCTGAACGTCGAAAAAGCCACCGACGGCCGCGCTTTCGACAGCCAGGAAATCCAGAATATCTACACCGCACTCGGCGTCAAGGTTGCAGTCGAGGATGAAAGCGGCGAGAAGCACATGGACCTCAGCCGCCTGCGCTACCACAAGGTCGTCATCATGACCGATGCCGACGTCGACGGCAGCCACATCGCTTGCCTTATCCTGACGTTCTTCTTCCGCTATATGTTCGACCTTATCAAGAACGGATATGTCTATTTGGCCACGCCTCCTCTCTACAAGGTCTGGAAGGGCAAGGAAGAAATCTACTGCTGGACTGAAGAACAGCGGGAGGATGCTGCCCGCAGGCTGGGTAAAGGTTCGGACAAGGGATACAGCGTGCAGCGCTACAAAGGCCTCGGTGAGATGAGCGAAGACCAGCTCTGGGAAACTACCATGAATCCCGCCAAGAGGCGTCTCCGCCAGATTACCATAGAAAATGCCGCCCAGGCCGAGAGGACTTTCTCCATGCTCATGGGCGATGATGTCCCGCCCCGCAGGCAGTTCATCGAAGAAAACGCACATTACGCCAATATCGACGCTTAAACTATGCTTGACATTTTTGACAGGATCAGCCGTGACAGCGGCGGTCCGATCGGCCAGTACTTCGAACAGGGATTCGGATACTACATGTATCCCCGCCTCGAAGGTGAACTGGGTCCGCACATGACTTTCAACGGTGTTCCAGTCCTGAACTGGAGCCTCAACAACTACCTTGGCCTCGCCAATCACCCCGAAGTCCGCAAGGCGGATGCCGAAGCGGCCGCGAAATGGGGACTCGCTTACCCCATGGGCGCGAGGATGATGTCCGGGCACACCCGCTATCATGAAGAGCTCGAACGCACTTTCGCGAAGTTTGAAAAGAAGGAAGACGCATTCCTTTACAATTTCGGCTATCAGGGAATAGTGTCGACCATCGACGCCCTGACCGCCCGTCACGACGTGATAGTCTATGATGCCGAGTGCCATGCCTGTCTTCTCGACGGCATACGCCTCCACATAGGGGAGAAATACAAATTCCGCCACAACAACATAGCCGACTGCGAAAAAGTGCTGGCCCGGGCCTGTGCCGTTGCGGAAGAAAACGGAGGCGGCGTGCTCCTGATTACGGAAGGTGTCTTCGGCATGACCGGCGCAATGGGCATTCTCGACCAGATTTGCGCCCTCAAGAAGAAATACTCTTTCCGCATACTTATCGACGACGCCCATGGTTTCGGGCTCCTCGGTGAGCACGGAAGGGGCACTTCCGAGCAGCTTGGGTGCATGGACGATATCGACCTCTACATCGGTGCATTCGCGAAGAGCATGGCTTCGATCGGCGGCTTTGTCGCCGGGCCTCACTACATTATCAATTACCTCAGGGCGAACATGCGTTCCCAGATGTATGCGAAGAGCCTTCCCATGCCGCTCGTGATCGGCAACATGAAACGTATGGAGATCATCGATTCCCCGGAAGGCGACGCACTGCGCGCCAAATGCTGGCAGATCACCCACGCCATCCAGAACGGTTTCCGCGAGGAAGGATTCGACATCGGGGAGGCCCAGGCCTGCGTCACTCCCGTCCACATCAAGGGCGGTATCGCCCAGGCGACGAAGATGGCGAAGGACCTCCGCGAGAATTACAAGATTTTCTGCTCCATGGTCATTTATCCGGTGATACCGAAGGGCATGATCATATTCCGTATCGTCTGTACCGCAGCCCATACGATGGAGGACGTCAGGTATACCCTGGATGCCTTCAAGGAAATAAGGCAGAAACTGGATGCGGGATATTACGACGGCGACGACATCGCCGCCATGACGGTTGAATGATGGACTGGAAGAACAGCTTCAAGGACAAAGTTATAATAGTGACTGGAGCCAGCTCGGGAATCGGGTTGGCTTCTGCCCGCTTATTCGGTTCGCTTGGCGCGAAGGTCGTCATGGCTGCCCGGAGTCTGGAAAAGATGCAGGAAATCGCATCCACTGTCGCTCCTGAAGACAGGTTGCTTTGCGTCAAGACGGATGTCACGTCCGAAGACGACTGCAGGGCGCTCATTGAAAGGACCGTGGAGAAGTTCTCAAGGATCGACATCCTTGTCAACAATGCCGGCATTTCGATGCGCGCAATGTTCAAGGACCTGGACCTCAAAGTCATACGTTCCCTTATGGACGTCAACTTCTGGGGTACCGTGAATTGCACGAAATACGCTCTGCCATATCTTCTCGAAAGCAAGGGTTCGGTTGTCGGAGTGATATCGATCGCGGGTTATTCTGCGCTTCCGGCCCGTACCGGTTATTCCGCCTCCAAATATGCCGTGAGGGGTTTTCTCGACACTCTCAGGATCGAGCATCTGAAAGACGGTCTCAACGTCCTTGTCTTCGCTCCCGGGTACACGTCTTCCAATGTCAGGAATGCCGCGCTTACGGCTGACGGCACCCCTCAGGGCAAGACACCGCTGGAAGAAGGGTCCCTTATGAGCGCGGAGGAATGCGCGACGTATCTGGCCAAAGCCCTCGCGCATCGCCGCTCCGTGATGACGCTGACTGCTCTCGGCAGGGCGACCGTGATTGCCCATCGCCTTTTCCCAAGGCTTACGGACAGATTGACTTACAGTTATATAGCCAGGGAGGCCGACAGTCCGTTCAAATAAGGATCCCGAGATGAAATCACGTACAGTAAGAATCATTCTGCCTCTGGCGCTACTCTATGCGGCAATCCTTCTGATGATGCCGCGCAGCGTGCGTTTCGGGTATGATTACAGGCAGGGTTCGGCATGGGAGCACGGAACCCTGGTCGCCCAGTTGCCTTTTCCCATCCTGAAGACTGCGGACCAGATTCTCGAAGAGAGACGTGAAAAATCCAACGTTGCCGTTCCCTACTACAGGTACGACTCCGAAGTGGCCGTGAGCGCAGCACGTCAGCTTATGGGTCTTCTGCCGGAAACGAACGAGAGCCTGGCCTCGGCTGCGGCTGAAGGGATGAGTATCGTTTTTGGCCGCGGGATCGTGCCGGACAGCGGCATCAAGGATTCGGACGGGCAGATTCCGGACGTAATATATGTACAAAAGGACAAACGTGCGGCGAAATACCCTTCTTCGGAGGTGCTCAAGGCCTCGGAAGCGCGCCAGCTTTTCCTGCGCCTGACCCTTGGAGCCGGAACCGAGCCTTATCTCGACTCCCTGTACCGCTCCCGCGGAATTTATGACCTGATAGTTCCCAACCTCGAATATGATGCACGCATGACCGAGCTTGTGGCCGGGGAGAAAGATTCCGATGTGTCTCCGACTATAGGATTCGTGCAGGCCGGCGAAGTCATAGTCTCCGAAGGGGAGATAGTGACGCCGGAAATAGCGCAGATGCTGGATTCATACAAGAAGGAATATGAGTCCAATGTCGGTTCGGGCACTTCCGCCCTCCTCCATTGGGCAGGTAATGCCCTGATCGCCCTCGCGTTCATTTTCCTTCTGATGATGACCCTTCATTTCAGCAATCCTTCACTTACCTCACGCTGGAATGAATACCTGTACGTGTTGTTGGTGGTCCTCATGTCCTCGGCGACAGCACTCCTTGTCCCCAAACTCGGTTCGGAATACCTTTTCCTTGTTCCGTTCACTCTTTTCGCCCTGTTCCTGCAGGCTTTCCTTGACCGGAGGACCGCATTTGCCGTATATCCCGTGACGCTGCTGCCCTTGCTGGTTTTCGCTGAGAACGGTATACCCCTGTTCGTGATGTTCTCCGTGGCCGGGGCCTTCGCAATTTTCAGTTTCAGGACGTTCGCGCGCCGCTGGAAGCAGTTCCTTCTCGCATTCTTGACTGCAGCCATCCTGGCGGTGCTGTTCATCGCCT
This sequence comes from Bacteroidales bacterium, assembly GCA_016281435.1. The sequence goes on along the minus strand of JAEEIQ010000038.1, from coordinate 512 downwards.
TCAAGTTCCTGCACCTTGTCAGCGGAAGCATGGGACAGACCCTTCTCATGCTGTTCATAGGGTCCATGCTTACAGTTGCCGGATATCCGCTGACCTTCCTTTTCGAAAGGATTTTCAACCTCATTTCCGATGCGCGCCTTGAAGAACTCTGTGTAACATCGAATAAAGTCATCCTGGAGCTTGAACAAAAAGCTCCTGGAACATTCCAGCATTCCCTCCAGGTGATGAACATGTCCGACGCTGCTGCGCGCAGCATCGGGGCAAATCCTCTGCTGGTACGCGCCGGAGCCCTTTACCATGATATCGGCAAGATGCTGAATCCCCAGTGCTTCATCGAGAACGAGTCCCTGATGGCCGAAGAAGATAAGGGCAGATACCATTCCGGCCTGACGCCCCTGCAAAGTTCCAGGGACATCACGAGACACGTGACGGACGGGGCGGAGCTCGCTGACAGATACGGACTACCGTCAGTACTGAAGGATTTCATCCTTACCCATCATGGGACCACGGTG
>JAEEIQ010000037.1 GCA_016281435.1 Bacteroidales bacterium | reverse complement strand
CCGTCTTGCCCGTGCCACCATTCCACCGTATATGAGCGGACGTCGGTGATGCCCTCGTGCAGGGTCCAGGAGATGATGGCGGCATCCTGGAATATATCTGTTCCGCTTATCTCCAGCGCCCTGATGACCTCGAAGGTGACGGACCCGTCGTCCAGCCTGCGAATGCCGGTGAGGCTGAGTTCGGTGCCGGGGGCGAAGCGGGTTATGCCGTCCTGCGGGAAGAATACCTTGCGCACGTCGTCAGCATCCGGATCCGCCTCCACGATATGGGCGCACTGGTTGTCCGGGCGGCAGTTCACCTGGTTCCGCTCCCATCTCTCGTATGCGGTCAGATCCACCTTATAGTAATCGGAATAACCTGCGTTCCTGTCGCTCCTGTCCACGTGATAGACCAGCAGTCCGCTGCCGCCGATGAAGGCGTCCCTGCCGGCTTCCTCCCTGCATTCGAAGATATAGAAGACCTTGTCGTCGCCGTAATGCAGGTATCTGCGGGACCTGCCCAGAGGTTCGAGGGTGAAACTCCCTTCCGCCAGTTCCTCGCAGTCGCCCAGGCCGCAGAGGCGGAATTCGAGCGCGTTGAATCCGGGAGGCGTGGCCCCGCCGTCGTTATTGCGCCCTGAGTCCATCAGGGAAGTGCTGCCCCACATCCCCCTGGCGAGCCCTCCGCTGCCTTCCCCGTCCGTATCGTACCAGTCCGGAAGCCCGAACGAGTGGGCGTATTCGTGGCATAGCGTGCCCAGGCCGCTCGTCTCGGAGCATACGCTGTAGGGGGAGATGTGCTTGCCGTCCTTCGGCGGAATCATGTAGGGGAGATTGCCGTACTGGGGCCAAATTGCGTCCTCGCCGCCTCCGCTTTCCTCGCCGGTGCCTGCGAAGATGAACACCACGTCATCCACGGTGCCGTCTTCGTCGTGGTCGTAACGGCTGAAGTCCACTATGGGGTCGAGCGTGTTGCAGATCTCAATGACGGCGAGATAGAGATTCTCGTCGAATTTGTCCATCCCGTTTTGCCCGTAGTACGCGCGGGGCTTGTCCAGCGTGAACGGCGGGTAGATGTCGACTGCGAAGGTGACGGGGGAGAACTGCTCGGAAAAATATGCGGCGGCGCTGTCTGCAAAGGCCTTCAGCCGCTCGGTGCCGGAGGTGAACCTGATGTCGCTGAACTGTACCGTGAAGACCGGAACACGCCTTGTCTCCCCGTCCGCAGCAAGGGCGAGGAAGGTCAGGAACAGTACAGTCAGGACTCTTTTCATCCTTCCGGTTTTGGTAATGCATAGTTAGCAAAATTCGCAGACATATGCAAAAACTTAAAAGCCGGCTAACCTCGCGGCTCGCCGACTTTAAACGTGTACTAAAACCTAAACCTGCCTTATAGATGCAGAGTTTTCGGCAAACGTTGCACGTAAAATGAAAAAAGTTGGAATTTTTTTCCAACTTTTTTCAAATCTCTGATTTCCAGGATTATTTGCCAGCCTCTACGGAAGCCTTGCGGAAATCCTTGAGGTCCTTCATGAGTGCGAGAGCGGCCTTGCGGGCGCGAGCGCCGGCGGCCTTGTTGCCCTTAACTACCTGTGCCTCAGCGTTGGCCTTGAAGTCAGCGATTTCAGCATTGATTTTTTCTACAAGCTCTTTCATTTTAGTAATTATTAAGTTGTTAAAAGTGTTATTATCAGTTCATTTTCGCCGCAATTTAACGAATTGAACAAATAATTCCAAGAAAAAACCGTAAAAAAATCAATAAAATCAGTGTTTTACGCGCTTTGAGGCTTGGTGTTGAGCGCCGTCATTGCCTTTTCGATGCCGGCGAGCGCCCAATCCCTGATTCCGCCCGAGACTTTTTCGAAGATGGCCTCCAGTTCCTTCTGCTGCTCTTCGCCGAATTCTCCGAGCACGAAGTCTATCTGTCCGCCCTGTGTGAAATCGTTTCCTATGCCTATGCGTATCCTGGCATAGTCCCTGGTGCCGAGGGTTTCCTCGATGTTTCCCAGCCCGTTGTGGCCGCCGTCGCTGCCCTTGGGGCGCATCCTGACGGTGCCGAAGGGGAGATTGATGTCGTCGCACACGACCATCAGATGGCCGGGTGCGAGGTCCAGCATATCCACCCAGTACCTGACCGCGTTGCCGCTCAGGTTCATATAGGTATTGGGCTTGAGGAGGTAGAATATCCTGCCCTTGATGTGGATTTCGGCCATGTCGCCGTAGCGGCAGGTCTTGAAAACAGCATTGGATGCCTGGGCCCAGGCATCCAACACCATAAATCCAATGTTGTGTCTCGTGCGGGCGTACTCCGGGCCGATGTTGCCCAGTCCTACGACCAGATATTCTTTCTCGGACACGACTCAGGCTTGACTGTTACTCAGTTGCCTCGGCTGCCGCTGCAGATGCGCGGGTTGCCTTGACGGCGCAGATGATGGCGTCCTTGTCGGTGAGAACGGAGATGCCGTCCACCTTGACGTCACCGGCCTTGATGGCCTTGTCGAGACCGAGATCGCTGATATCGACGGTCACGTCATCAGGAAGCTTGGAAAGGAGACCGCTGACGCGGATGGAGCGGAGGAGCTGGGAGAACTTACCACCCTGCTGGACACCCTTGGAATGTCCGGTGATGATGATAGGAACTGCGATAGCCACAGGCTTCTTCTCGTTGACTGCAAGGAAGTCTACGTGGAGGCACTCGTCGGTTACAGGATGCCACTGGAGTTCGTGAAGGACTGCCTGATACATCTTGCCATCGAGGTTGAGGTCGATGATGTGGGACTTCGGAGTGTTGGTGACGGACTTGAGGTCCTTGGCGTTGACGGTGAAGAGAACGTTCTCCATTCCGTTACCATAAAGGTTGCAAGGGACGAGTCCCTGCTTGCGGAAAGCCTTGATGACGGCTTTGTTGCCGACCTGACGGGTCTGGCCTTTGAGTTCAATGTGCTGCATTGTTTTTGTTTGAAAATGTGTTACTCATTCCGGATCGGGTCCGGAACCCATTGCACCAAAACCGCTTACCGGTTTTCAAAATGCGGGCGCAAATGTATGAAAAAGAATTCATTTGACCAAACCGGCCGCTGAATTCCATGCAAGATTCCTGTAGTAAGAGTCGAGTTTTGCTGATCCGGCGCGCGGCAGATACATGCTCAGGCCGCAGAAAATATTCACGTCGAAGTCGTCCAGGACCCTCTCAGTGGCCGCCTTGTAGGTGACGCAGCCGTTCAGGGCTTCGGTCAGCCGCACGTGGTCGGCATCGGTCATCCCGGCGTGGATAAGTATGTCCTCCAGGTCGAAGAACCAGTGCTTGTTCATCCGGTAGAACCCCTGGACCGTGCTGTAGTCTATGGCGGCCAGGCCGCTCCTGTAGGTTTCGAAAAGCTCCTTGCAGAGGGTTGCTAGGGGCTCCAGCTTTCCGCAGTCCACCAGCGATATGGTGGCTGACCTGTAGATCTTGCTCTCGTGCGCGGCGGACATCTCGTAATAGTCCCGCAGCACACCCTCGGGGTCCGGTGCGTCGCCGCCCAGGAGGCGCTTGGCGATGGTCTTGTAGACGAATCCCTCGGCGGCTACCTCGGCCTGGGAGAATCCCACGCATTTGGTGACGTTCCGGAGTTCGTAGGCCACTTCCACTCCGCCCATGAAGCAGGCGTCGAAGAGGATGTAGTCAGTCTTCATCGGGATGCAGTCCGGCAGGTCGGCGAGCTCTATCTGGCTGGAGTTCCTGGTGCTTCCGGTGTAATATATGGTCTCGGAGAAAGTCTTCACCGGGATGCCGTCCGGCCAGGGATTGT
>JAEEIQ010000036.1 GCA_016281435.1 Bacteroidales bacterium | reverse complement strand
GGCCATGGGGATGCTCATAAGCGCCAAGAAAGACACCCCGATTCCGGACCCGGAGGCCGCGAAATACGTCCTTGAGCAGATGGTGCAGGAGAACAAGGTGCGCCTTCTTTACGACTGCCGCGGTGCCGGGGTGGTGATGTCAGGAGACAGGATCGATTCCGTCATCATCGAGAGCAAGAGCGGACGGGTGGCCATCAAGGCGAAGGCGGTCGTGGATTGCAGTGGAGACGGGGACGTGCTCGAATGGGCAGGGGAGGATTTCGAAGTGCGGAAGCACCATATCGGAGCGATGTGGCGCTGCGGCAATGCGGAAAACCTTCAGCGCAGGGGAGCCTCCGACACTCCGGTGCGCGGCGTCAAGTACCTCCACACCACGGGCGAAAAGAACCAGGACGGGCTGGACATCTATAACACCACGCGACTCCGTATCAAGATGCGGAAACATATGTGGGACACCCTGGAGGCGGACCGCAAGCTTCCCGGATGCGAGGACCTGTTCCTGCTGGACAGCGGCAGCATCCTGGGGGTGCGTATCACGAGGGTCCTGAACTCTGTTTTCAATGTGCCTTACGCCGGCTCGATGGATTATACCGCATACGATGACTGCATAGGAATAGGCGGCGCCGATCCCGTGCACACATACGAAGGCGGGAAGATGAAAGGCTTCAACCGTCCGGCTTGGCAGATCCCGTATCGTTCCATAGTCCCGAAAAAGGTTCCCAACCTTCTCGTAGCCGGGCGCTGCTTCGGTTTCGATGACAAGCTGACCTACGACGCCCGCGAGGTGGGGGTGTGCTTTGTCACCGGGCAGGCTGCGGGCAATGCCGCCGCGCTGTCGGTGATCGGCCGCTGCAGCGTGCGCGACGTTGACGTGAAACGGCTGCAGGAAGTGCTGAAGGCGCAGGGCGCGCATCTTTCCTGCTGACCACCCGGTTTTGCGCGGCGTTGTTCCGCGGTTTTACGGTATTGCAGTATTGTTGTGCTGCGGTCTTGTTGTGCCGCAGGCTTGCGCTGGTTACCTGGTCTCAGCGTGCCGGGCAGGACCAGGATTGCGTCTGCGCTCCATCGAGGTCGAATACCTTGAGAGACAGGCCTTCAGGACTGGCCGTCACTTCCATCCTCCGGCAGTTCGGGTTGATGACGACGGGAAAGTTCGCCGAAGACCTCTGTCCCGGATTGTCGATTCTCCACTGATGCAGATGACCGCAGAACATCGCCGTGATTCCGGCCTTGTTCAGGATGGGTACGAAGTATTCTTCGACGTTCCTGTCTCCCTGCCATCCATTCCTGTCGGGAGGTATGTGCGCGAAGACAAGGCGCACGGCGGCGTTCCTGCACCCGTCTGATTCCACCACCTTTTCGAGCCATTCGGCCTGGGCCTTCAGGTAGGGCTCCGACAGCATGGTGCCTCCATATTCTATGTCGCTGTCCGGTTTGTCCTCGAGGGTGTCGAGGAAAATGAGGAAGAACTTGCCCCAGGATGCGGTACGATAGGGAAGACCTTCCGGCAGGTCATTGTAATCCATCCATGCGGAAGCGTGCCGTCCGCGGAGCTCGTGGTTGCCTCGCAGGACGTACATGGGCGTTATGCCTTCGAGGTTGGCGGCGGCGGTGCGGAGCCAGGTGTCGCGGATGAGATCCCGTGAGATGAGCGAACTCGTCATGTCCCCGTTGAACAGGACGAAATCCGGTTTTTCTTTCGCGGCGGCCTTCATCAGGCGGTCCAGGTCGGCATCCCTCTGGTGGATGTCGTTATAGATGTCGAAGCGGAGGGTGTCGCGGTCGGCCGCAGGGGTGGTGAAGGTATATGGATGTCCTTTGTAGACGTCGTTGCCCCAGGGCTTCGTGTATCGGGGATTGCCGGTTCCGGTAAAATCCAGGACGCCCTTCATCATGATCCTGTAGCGGTAGGTCGTGCCGGGTTCCAGGCCGTCTATGCGGATCTTGTGCATGGTCCCAATGTATTGGTTGCCGAGGCCGCGCAGGTCGAAGTATCTTTTGCGGTCACGGTTGTAGAAGTGGGATCCGTCATCCGGGGCGACTTCCACCCATGCCATCGCGTCCATGTTGGTTTCCCAGAGGACGGTAAAGCCGTCCGGTTCCGGGTTCTGGACATAGGGGCCGCAGACCGGGGAGACTTTTTCAGGAGCGGTTTTAGGTGTGGCCTTAGGTGTGGCCGGTGTGGTGATTCCAGGTGCGGCGGCGAGCAGAAGGATGGGGAGGATGATTTTCAACATGTTGATAATCAGTTTTTTCATTGTTTGGCCTTGCGTAAAATGACGCAAGGATGGGCAATATTATGTTAAGTTGGGCGGTCCGAAATGTAAAGTTAGCAAATTTGACGGATACGGCGGGTGGCTTCCACGCGGTTTTTGGGTAGACGGGGGGCAGGGCTAAAGAGAGGCGATAATTTCCAGCGAGGAGGTAAGGGCTCCAGCGAGAATGTCCGTAAGCCGGACGAGGACATCCGGACAGAGGCCAGCCGCGGACAGGGTGACGGTCGTCACGGCGCAGACCATGAGGGCGGTAGTCAAGGGCATAGCAATCAGGTTTGTCAGCAGGAAGTATTGCGGGAAGGTGCCGAAATGAAGCCAGACGACGGGGGCTGTCAGAAGCTGGCAGGAGATTGATAGGGCGGCGGAGTTCCAGATGAGGCGGGCGGCCTTGTCCGCGGCCGTTCCCGCAAGGCCACGGAGGGCTTCGGCGGGGGCGCTTCTCCCGACGCCTGGGTTATTATCGCCGGCTTTGGCATTTTCGCATGTGCCGCTGGTGGCTGCGGGGCGGGATTGCGGGGCCGGAGTTCCGGGGTACCAGGATTTCAGGCGGGGATACACCACGAAGATTCCGGTCATCGCGAGGTACGACAACTGGAAGCCGATGGAGCGTATTATCATCGGGTTGAGGACCAGCTGGAGCGTGAGTGCGGTGCAGAGTATGTTCAGGGGGTTGCGGCTGCGGCCCGGGCTGAGGCGGAGGATTTCGTTCAGGCAGATGAAAATGAAGGCCCGGACAAGGGACGGGCCGGCGCCGGTCATCAGGGTGTAGAAACCACAGGTCAGTATGGTCAGGACTGCCCTCAGGCGCATTGCGGCAGGGGAGTGGCCGAGAAGTCTGAGCGTTCTGGCAATTATGGCATAGATTATACCGAGATGCAGGCCGGAGAGCGCGAGGATGTGGGAGGCGCCGGCAGCCCGGAAGGCTGCGCGCACCGCGGGGTCGAGACCCCCGCGGTCGCCGGACAGCAGGGCCCGCAGGAGCCCTGCCGTCCCCCGGCGCCCCCACTCCACACCGTCGATCACCCCCTGAAGCCACCTCAGCCCCGTCCCGGCGAGAGCGCCGATCCGCCCCCAGGCGTTTTCCGCCCCTGGCGCCGCTCCGATAGCCCCCGCTGCGGCGCTCCCGAAACACATCATCCCGAGGAAGAAGAAAGTTGCCGCCAGTAGTATCCCCTCCACTCTGTTTCGGGAAGGCCGCGCCGCTTCCCTGCGAGCCCCCGGTGAGTAAAATGGGCCTTCCTGCTCACGGACGTCCTTTTCCGGCGCCTCCGGTGAGTAAAACGGGCCTTCCTGCTCACGGGCGGCCTTTTCCGGGGCCCCCGGTGAGTAAAACGGGCCTTCCTGCTCACGGGATCCTTTTATCAGGCTCCCGGCGAGCAGTGCCGCAGCGCCGGCGCAGCCTGCAGACGCGAAGGCCCATGGCTCTTGCGGCAGCGCCGCCGCCAGCGCCACACCGGCCGTGAAAGGGAAAGAAACCGCCACGATATCTCCAGCCGCATCCATATCAGGATAATATGGCGGTCAACTTGTGCCGCCGACTTCAAAATTATACAATTATTTCGTAATTTTGCGTCTCGAAATCAAAATAGAAATGATAATTCTTGTAATCAACTGCGGCAGCTCCTCCATCAAGTACCAGCTGCTTGACATGAAGAGTGATGATGTCTATGACCTGCTTGCCAAGGGTCTCGTTGAAAAGATAGGTCTTCCCGAAGGTGGTCTTACGCACCGTCCGACCGGCAAGGAAAAGGTTGAAAAAGTCCTGCCCATCCCCGACCACAAAGTCGGAATGAAACTTGTCCTTGAAGCCCTCGTCGATCCCGAACACGGTGTTCTCAAGTCATTTGATGACATCGAGGCGGTCGGCCACCGTATCGTCCAGGGAGCTGACTTCTTCTCCGGAAGCGCCCTTGTCGACGACGACGTCCTCGAGAAGATCGGCATCTGCTGCGACTTCGCCCCCCTGCACAACCCGGCCCACCTGCTCGGCATCCACGCCGTCAGCGAGGTTCTCCCCGACGTTCCGCAGGTTGTCACCTTCGACACCGCCTTCCACCAGACGATGCCGGACTACGCGTACATGTACGCCCTTCCTTACGAGTACTATACCAAATACCGCGTACGCCGCTACGGCGCCCACGGCACCAGCCACGAGTACGTCTCCCGCAAGGGCGCCGAATTCGCCGGCCTTGACATAAACAACTCCAAGATCATCACCTGCCACATCGGCAACGGGAGCTCCGTGACCGCTGTCCTGAACGGCAAGTGCGTGGACACCTCGATGGGCTTCACCCCGCTCGAGGGCATGATCATGGGCACCCGCTGCGGCAATGTGGACTGCAACGTGATCCCCTACATCATGAAGAAGGAGAATCTCACTCCGGACGAAATGACCACGATCATGAACAAGAAGAGCGGTTTCCTGGGCCTTTCGGGCATCAGTTCCGACGCCCGCGACCTTGACGCTGCGGCGAACGGCGGAGATCCCCGCGCGAAGCTCGTCCTTAAAAAGCTCTCCTACGACATAATCAAGCTCATAGGCTCATACGTTGCCGTCATGGACGGCGTCGACCTAATTGTCTTCACTGCGGGCATCGGCGAAAACAACAGCCGCATGCGCCGCCGCGTCTGCGAGAACTTCGGCTACCTCGGGCTCAAGCTCGACTACGAAGCCAACATGGCGGCAGGCAAGGCCACGATGCTCTCCACCCCCGATTCGAAGGTGAAGGTCGCCCTGATCCCGACCGACGAGGAGCTCGTCATAGCCCGTGACACAATGCACATCGTTTCAGCAATGGAGGAATAACAATATGGCACTCATTGAAAGCATCATCGCGCGGGCGAAATCCAATCCCCAGCGCATCGTCCTTCCCGAATCCCTCGAGGACCGCACCATAACCGCTGCCGACCGCGCCCTTGCGGACGGCCTGGCCGAGATCATCCTGATCGGCAACCGCGAGGCTATCCTCGCGAAGGCCGCCGAACTCGGACTCAAGCACATCTCCAAGGCTACTATAATCGACCCGGCCACCAGCGAAAAGACCGAGCAGTACGCGCAGCTCCTTTTCGAGCTTCGCCAGAAGAAGGGCATGACCATTGAAAAGGCGCACGAGCTCGTGCTCGATCCTCTTTACTTCGGCTGCCTCATCATCAAGAGCGGCGACGCGGACGGACAGATCAGCGGCGCCCTTTCGACGACTGGGGAGACCCTTCGTCCGGCCCTTCAGATCATCAAGTGCGCTCCCGGTATCACCTGCGTCAGCGGCGCCATGCTTATGGTCACCCAGGCCCCTGAATACGGCGAGGACGGCGTGCTCGTCATCGGCGATGTCGCCGTCACCCCCATGCCGGATGCCGGCCAGCTTGCCCAGATAGCGGTATGCACGGCCCGCACAGCCCGCAGCGTCGCGGGATTCAAGGATCCGAAAGTGGCTATGCTCTCCTTCTCCACTAAGGGCTCTGCAAGCCACGAAGTCGTCGACAAGGTGGTAGAGGCCACGAAACTCGCGAAAGAACTCGACCCTGACCTCAAGATCGACGGTGAACTCCAGGCCGACGCGGCCCTGGTGCCTTCAGTTGGCGCCAAGAAGGCTCCCGGTTCCGATATCGCCGGCAAGGCCAACGTGCTGGTTTTCCCCTGCCTCGAGGTCGGCAACATCGCCTACAAACTCGTGCAGCGCCTGGGCCACGCCGAAGCCATCGGTCCCATCCTCCAGGGCATTGCGAAGCCCGTCAACGACCTCAGCCGCGGCTGCAGTGTCGACGACATCTACAAGATGGTCGCCATCACCGCCTGCCAGGCCATGGATGCTTAAATACAGCAATACGAAACGGAAATGAGTACCGAAGAAGACTATCGTGAATGGCACGAATACGAGGTTCGGAAGAGCCGGGAAGAAGGCCGGGAAGAAGGCCGGGAAGAAGGCCTCCAGGCAGTGGCCCGCAAGATGATTGCCGAGGGCCTGCCGGCTGATCTTGTGGCCAGATGCACTGGCCTTTCACTTGAATCTATAGGTAAACTCTACGACTAACCCGCCTATATGGCATCGTACGGCACGTAGTCTGCATATCAGGGCTTTAGGCCCCACGGTGAGCCGGGCTGGCCCCGCCACCGGTTATTCCGATGCGGCGGCGATGACTTCCCTGTTCGCGGAGGCGATGCGGGCGGCATCTACCTTCATCTCTTTGCGGTCATAGGTCATCAGTCCGTTGACCTCGATCTCGACGTCGGTCGTCTGGGTGTAGACGGCGGCCGCGCAGCCTTCCTTGGCAATGGGCTCGAGCATCTTCGCGTACTCCTCGTACTTCGCCGTGACTTCTTCGACCGAGGTATACTTAACGTAACCCCAGTTGCGGTCTTCCTGCCAGAGATGGCCCTTCATCGGAAGGCCGATGCCTCCGTACTCGCCGAGGACATTGATCATCGCATCGTCCCAGATGCGCATCTTGGGCTGGGGGTAGTGGTGCGAATCGAGGATGTCGCCTACCTGTCCGGAAATCCAGTTGCCGCCGGAAGCGGAGTTGATCAGGCGGGAAGGATCGCACTGACGGGTGAGATCCACGATGGATGCGGTCTCGAACTGGCCCCAGGCCTCGTTGAACGGCACCCAGCAGACGATGCACTGGAACTTGTCCCTCTGGTCCATTATCTCCTTCCATTCCTTGCGGAAGGTCTCCCTGGCCTCCGGGCAGAGCTGGTCGGAGTTGCCGGCGTCGAACACGTCCGCACCCTGGGCCCAGTCTTCCCTCTGCTTGTACAAGGCCACGGAAGGCATGTCCTGCCAGACCATCACTCCGAGGGCGTCGCACCAGTAGTACCAGCGTGAAGGCTCGACCTTGATGTGCTTGCGTATCATGTTGAAGCCCATCTGCCGGGTCTTCTCGACATCGAAGCGGAGAGCCTCGTCGGTCGGGGCGGTATAGAGCCCGTCGGGCCACCAGCCCTGGTCGAGGGGACCGTACTGGAAGAGTATCTTTCCGTTGAGGGCCATGCGGTGGTGTCCTTCGGCGTCCGTCTTGCGGGAGATGCTGCGGATCGCAGTGTAGGCGTTGACCTTGTCAATGGCCTTCTTGCCGCGTATGAGACTGATCCTGACTCCGTACAGGTACGGATCGTCCGGACTCCACAGTTTCGGATCGGCGGGAGCGAGGCTGACGGCCTGTCCGGCAGGGACCTCATCCATTGCGAGAACCTTGCGAGCTGGCTTCTCGGGGTTGTATCCGACTCCGCCTGCGAGGAGCTCGACCCGGACCACGTCGCCTTCAGCTGCGCCTTCGACGAGGGGAGTTACGGAGACCGACCCGGAAGCGGCGTCTGCAAGGACCTTGTAGTCAGAGATATGTCCGGCGGCGGGAACCTTCTCGATCCACACGCTCTGCCATATTCCGGTCACGGCCGTGTACCAGATGCTGCGGGGTTCCCGGACCTGCTTTCCACGCGGCTGCAAGTCGTTGTCCGTGCCGTCAAGGACCTTAAGGACTACTTCCTGCCGGCCCCTCTTGAGGAAAGGAGTGATGTCATATGAGAAAGCCGTGTATCCGCCCGTGTGTCGGCCGACGAACTGCCCGTTCACCCAGAGCGAAGCATCCCAGTCGACGGCGTCGAAGTGCAGGATGATGCGGTTGCGGGCTCTCTTCCAGCAGCAGGGGAGACGGAAACTCTGCCTGTACCAGAGGGCATCTTCTCCAGTGACGGTGCGGCCGACTCCGGAAAGGGAAGATTCGATGCAGAAAGGAACGAGGATCCGCCCTTCGGCAGCTCCCATCGCCTCTTCTGAGGCAGGGGTCACGGAGTATTCCCAGAGACCGTTCAGGGACTTCCAGGAAGGACGTACCATCTGCGGCCTGGGGTATTCCTTATGTGCATTCTTCGGGGACACTTCCTCCGCCCAGGGAGTGCGTATCCTTTCGCCGGCGGGATTCCATCCGGCAGCGGGAAGGGTCAGGATTGCGCCAAGTGCAACGAGCAATGGAAATTTACGCATAGTGTATCGTGTTTTATTTCAGAATCTTGATTTTGATGTCGCGGTACCAGACATTGTTCCCGTGGTCCTGGAGCCCTATGTAACCGGGCCCTCCGCAGCCGAGAAGAAGGTCGAAAGCGAGGGGATTCTTCTTCTGGCTGAACTTGCTCTCCTGCAGCATGGCCGTCCACTCGGGCGTGCCCAGTTCGTAGCTGAGAACCTCCACGCCGTTCTGGAAATGGGTGACCTTGCCGTTCCTGACCACGATGCGCACCTTGTTCCATTCTCCGCAAGGATTCTGGTTCTGGGGTTTTGCCGGGATCATGTCATAGAGCGAGGCGCTCTTGCGGTTGCCGTCCACTCCCTTCTTCGCATCCGGGTGGTTGGCATTGTCGAGAACCTGATACTCGGGGGCGGAATAGTACATGGGAGCGTCCCACGGCTTGCCGTTCTTTTTGGACTTTACCTCACGGGCGAGGTAGAAGATGCCGGAGTTGCCTCCCTTGGCTATTTTCCACTCGAGTTCGAGCTCGAAATTGCTGAACCTGTGTTCGAAGAGGATGTCCCCGCCCTCGAGTCCCGCGGGTTCCCCCGCCTTTTTCGCGTTGAACCTGAGGCAGCCGTCCTCGATGCACCAGCGGGAGGGAAGGTGGTCCTTGGCGTAGCCGCGCCATCCGTCGGTGCGGGTCCCGTCGAATAGCACGTACCACCCGCCTTTCAGCCGGGGAAGGCTCCTGAGATCGACTTCAGGGCGCGAGATGACCGTATATTCAGGAACGCCGGCCTTCGTGACGGACTCCGATGCGGTTTCGGAAGATATGTACCTGATTCCGGTCCCGCATGAAACGGCCAGGACGGCGGCAAGGACGAGTGCATATGGTTTCATACCTTATAAAGATTATTTGCCTGAGAAGAAAGAGAAATGGACCCTTCCGTACGTGCGCTCCTTGACAAGGGACGGGTGTCCGGAGAAATCGTGCTCTCCGCCATGTTCCAGGATGAAGAGCCCGTCCGGGACGAGGATGCCGGCCCCGAGGACCTTGTCGGGAATCCCGTCGAGTCCGTCCAGGGCGTACGGAGGATCTGCGAATACTATGTCGAACTTTTCAGTGCAGAGGGGCAGGAAATCGAACACGTTGTCCCGGACCATCGTGACGTTCCCGAGACCCAGCCGGGAGGCTTCCCTCTTTATGAAGCTGGCGTTTTCGCGGGCCATCTCGACGGACCATACCCTCCCGGCTCCGCGGGAGGCGAATTCGAAGGCCACGGCTCCGGTGCCGCCGAAAAGGTCGAGCACCTTCAGCCCTTCGAATTCATATTCGTTGTTCAGGATGTTGAAGAGGCCCTCGCGGGCGAAATCGGTCGTAGGCCGGGCCTTGTAGCCGGCGGGCGGGTTGATCACCCTGCCTTTCAGCCTGCCCCCGATTATCCGCATCAGAAGACCTCCACGGATTTGAAATAACGGTAAAGGGACATTTCGTCCTCGGGGCCGACCGGAGTCCTCCAGCAGATCGTGGAGACTTCGGGGTTGAGCTGAAGGGAATTCATCGCGAGGAAGATGAAATACTCGGCCGTCGTGAAGTCCATGGCCTCATAGACGTTGGCCAGCAGCAGGCTCCGTCCCTGCGCTATCCCGAGGCTCAGGAGACCGTCCTGCCAGGAGCACAGGATCTTGTTGTATTCCTTGCAGGAGGGCAGGTCCCTCAGGATGAAATACAATTCAGGCCGGACTACAGTCTGTCCGGCCGAATCGTCATAGATATGTTTCGCCACGGATTCGTCAGCCCTGTTGCAGAAAACGAGGACGGCGCCGTATTGCGGTACTTCAATGAAGGAAACTTCATCCGACTCCTGCAGTCCGGTCACTTCCGACAGATATTCACGCGCTTTCGAAGGCTCGAAGAATTGGGAAGGAACCAGGGTGCACTTGGAGGTCAGAAGGGAAATCTCCATCGCCAGTCCTATTCCCAGTTACCGGCGTTGTTGTTAGGCGCGGTGACGGAACCGACCTGGAGGCCTTCGTACTTGTTCTGGTCGCGGCGCTCGGCATCCAGATTGATCCTCAACTGGTTGTCAAGACCCTTGAGAAGAAGCTTGTAGGGCATCCTCGCCTCGAAGAGGGGCACGGGAACGCCGGAGACCTGCTTCGTGATGGCTTCCATCTGGACGGGCTCGCCTCCGGAGAAGGGAATGGTCGCCAGGGAATCGATGCAGAAATCGGTGCGGCTGCGGAAGAGGGTGTCCTTCACGGGAATCTTGCTCTCCACGGAGAAGACGAGGTTCTTGTCTCCCTTCAGGTACATCTCGTAGAGCTGGGCGCCGGAAATCTTGCGGTTCGCGCGGCGGATCTTCTCGGTGTGGGCCATCGCGAGGGAGTCGTCGGCGGAACCGATCTGCATTATGATGGACATCTGTCCGTTCTCGTAGAAGTTCTTGAGGGAGTCGATCGTAGATACGAACCTGCCGTTGACGCTCTTGTAGGCCACCTGCAGGGTGCGGATGTCCTTAAGACGCTGGATGGCGACGGAAGAGCGGTAGTCTTTCTGCTTGTTGAAGTTCACAGGCTGCATTATGCTGCTGTAAATCAGATAGACCAGTCCCAGGCAAACAGCCAGGAGGACGACTTCGAGGATGATCTTGACGGTCTTGTTCATTATGCGTGTCTTTATTGTTTCCGGGTTAAGGTATAAATCCTGACAAAGTTATGAAAATGATTTTTCAAAAGCAATAATTTATTAAATTTGCAAGTCTTTTAAGTCCAGATGGAGTTCAGTCCGGCTGACATAAAGCAGATGACAGGAATGCTCGCGGGAGCCGCCAGGGTGGCGGTCCTGACCCACACGCGCCCCGACGGGGATGCCGTGGGCAGCAGCCTTGCAGCCGCGGCGTTCGCAAGGGTCATGAACCCAGCCGCCTCCGTGCAGGTGGTCTATGATACCGAAATCCCTGATTACCTGCGCTTCCTGACCGACGGGTCCGGCTGCGTGACCGCCGTCCAGGACAGGGCTGCGGCTGAAGAAGTGACAGCTGATGCCGACCTTCTTTTCCTGACCGACCTTTCCGGCCTCGACAGGCTGGGATCGCTGGAGGACGCCGCGCGCCGCTCGAAAGCACCGCGCATCCTTGTGGACCACCATCTGAACCCGAAAAGGGAGGAGTTCGACTGCGTTTTCAGCGAGACCGGAATATCCTCCGCCAGCGAACTTTTCTACTGGCTGCTGAAGGCCGTGCCTCAGTTGCGCGGGAGTCTCGGCACCCTTCCCCGGGAGGCCCTGACCGCCCTTTTCACCGGCATGACCACGGACACGAACAACTTTGCCAATTCGGTTTTCCCGTCCACGCTTGCCATGGCCTCGGAACTGCTGGAAGCCGGGGTGGACAGGGAATTCATCCTCGACCGGCTTTACCACTCATACCGCGAGAACAGGGTCCGCGCCTTCGCATCCCTTCTCGGTTCCGGCATGGTCATACGTCCGGAAGGCTACGCCTACATGATCCTCCGGGCGGCGGAGAAGGCCGGATTCGGCCTGAGGGACGGGGAACTCGAAGGACTGGTAAACATCCCTCTCTCGATGGCGAAAGTCCGCATGAGCATACTGCTCCAGGAAGACGAAGGGTTCTTCCGCGTGTCCATCCGGTCGAAACGTGGAGTCTCTGCCAACGAGCTGGCTTCGAAGGCCTTCCATGGCGGAGGCCATGAACAGGCGGCCGGGGGAAGGCTGTTTTTCCCTGCCGACATCGGCAGTCCGGAAGACGCGGCCCGTTACATCGAGGCGTGCGCCCCGTCGGTTCTGGGCACGATTCCTGCAAAGAAAATGGAGAAATGAAAAAGATCAGTATGATATTCGCCGCCCTCGCGGCTGCGCTGCTTGCGGCTTCCTGCGCCCAGGACGGGTCCGTCGGGAAGAATGAAGCCGCGGAACGGTCGCTGAACGCGTGGGTGACCCGCCAGAAGACCCTGCATCCGGAGTACAAGTGGGAGCAGACCCCCCTCGGATCATGGATACTCGAGGAAACTGCCGGAACGGGCGCGCAGACGGGCGACCCCGATGACTTTCCGTACATCCGTTACGACATCACCACCTACGACCTCAAAGGCAACATCACTTCGACGACGTCCGAGGCCCTTTCTCGCAAGCTCAACCAGTACAGCAGTACGAAGTTCTACGGCCCGTCGATCACTTACCGCGCGGGGGACAACCTCTACGCCGGTGTCGAGGAACTGGTCTCGCGGATGAAGGTCGGAGGCTCGATGAAGGCCCTGATTCCCGGCTGGCTTCTGACGCTCAAGCGCTACTCATCCGCCGAAGGCTACAAGGACAACATCACCGGAACGGATGCTATCTATGAGTTCCGCATCGTAGATTCCATCAGCGACATAGCCGCCTGGGAGATAGATTCCCTCGGGCGCTATATCTCGGCGGAAACGGCCCTCGACCCGGTGAAGGACTCCCTGAAATACGGTTTCTATTACATCCGGACCGGAGCCCCCTCCACGGAGGAGACCCTGCCTTCGGACACCACGGTTTACCTGAACTACACCGGGCGCCTTCTGAACGGGAAGGTGTTCGACACCACGATAGCCGACACGGCGAAGGTGCACGGGATCTACTCGGCCTCGAAGACCTACGCCCCGGTGCTCATCAACATGGCTGCGGAGTACACGGACATAACGATGGGCTCGTCCAAATCTTCCGTAAAGCCGGGCTTCTCCTACGCGGTGTCCCTGATGAAGCCGTACGAGAAGGGCACGGCCATCTTCTGGTCCGGCCTCGGGTATGAAGGGACGGGTGTCAGCAACTCGATCCCCGCATGGTCCCCGCTCATCTTCGAACTTGAACTGACAGGCAAGAAATAATGGCGGCTGCGGGTGGCGCACCCCTCGAACTGGGGACGAAGAAGATCAGCACGCTGCTGAAAGAGTATGCGGTCCCGAGCATCATAGCCTCGACGGCGTCTTCCCTCTACAACATGGTGGACAGCATCTTCATCGGACATATCCCCGGTGAAGGTCCCATGGCCATCTCCGGCCTCGCGGTGACATTCCCGCTGATGAACCTTTCCGCCGCCCTCGGCACCCTCGTGGGCGTAGGCGCGGCGACGATGGTCTCCGTGTACCTCGGCCAGAAAAACTACGGCGCGGCGAACAAGGTTCTGGCCAACGTCCTGTCCCTGAACACTATAATCGGGGCCGTCTTTACGGTCCTGACCCTGTGCTTCCTCGACCCGATACTGCTATTCTTCGGGGCAAGCGCGAACACCCTTCCCTTCGCCAGGGAGTACATGACGGTGATCCTGCTCGGCAACATCGTCACGCATCTGTATTTCGGGCTGAACGCCCTTATCCGGGCCTCCGGCAATCCGAAGACGGCTATGGGGCTGACGATATTCACGGTGACGGCCAATGCCATACTGGACCCTGTTTTCATCTACGGGCTCGGCATGGGCATACAGGGCGCTGCCGTAGCGACGGTGATATGCCAGACCCTGGCCCTCGGATACACGATGTGGTTCTTCCTCAGGAAAGACAATTTCATCCATTTCCCCAAGGGGGTCTTCGCCCTTGACTGGAGGATTGCCCGCGATTCCATGGCCATAGGGCTGGGACCCTTCCTCATGAACGCGATGTCCTGCATCGTGACCCTGTTCATCAACCAGCAGCTGCGCCACTACGGCGGTGACCTTGCGATAGGGGCCTATGGCATCGTCAACAGGATCACTTTCCTGTTCATAATGATAGTGATGGGCTTCAACCACGGGATGCAGCCGATCGCCGGATACAACTACGGGGCCCGGCAGTACAAGAGGGTGCGGGAAGTGTTCAGCCTGACGGTCAAGTGGGCCGTGCTCGTGACCACGGCGGGATTCCTCGTGTCGGAACTGCTACCGGGGCCGGCCGTATCGGCCTTCACCTCCGACCCGGAACTCAAGCGCCTTTCGGTCCACGGGCTCAGGGTCATGAATTCCGCCTTCGCACTTGTCGGCTTCGGCATGGTGACCGGAAACTTCTTTCAGTGCCTGGGCATGGTCAGGACCAGCATTTTCCTGTCCTTGAGCAGGCAGCTCATCTTTCTCGTGCCCCTCGTCTATTTCCTGCCCCTCTTCCTGAAGGAGACCGGCGTGTGGCTCAGTTTCCCTGTTTCGGACCTTCTCAGCATAGTTGTTTCGGCCATAGTGCTGGCCCGGCTTTTCAAGAAATTCAAACGCATCGAGGCGGGGGAGGACCCTTCCATCCTCGGCTCCAATATCCATTGAGTTATGGACGGCAAGACTATAATCAACGTAGGACGGCAGTTCGCCGCGCGCGGCAAGGACATAGCCGCGGAAATCGGGCGCATCCTGGATATTCCTGTCTATGACGGCGAACTCCTGACCCGTGCCGCCGCGGCCAGCGGCCTCAGCCCGGAGCTTTTCAAGAACTGCGACGAGAACAGGCGCGTGCTGAACCTCGGCAGCATCTTCGGAATGGACCGTTTCACCACGAGTCTCGGAACGGGACTCAATGACGCGGAGATTTTCCGAATCCAGAGCGACGTCATAAGGGACATAGCATCCAAGGGTTCGGCCGTCTTCGTGGGCAGGGCCGCCGACTACATCCTCCGCGACGAGCGCTGCCTGAACGTCTTCGTGACCGCTCCTGTCGAGGCCAGGGCCGAACGCATAGCCCGCAAGGCCGGCATCAGCAAGGAAGAAGCAGTCAAACTGGCCATACGCAGGGACAAGGCTCGCCAGTCCTTTTATAATTATTATACCTTCAAGGATTGGGGCGTGGCTTCCAATTACCACCTCTGCGTGGACTCTTCGATCCTTGGCATCGAGGGCAGCGCGCAGTTCATCATCGACTTCGGCAGGAGGGCCGGCCTGATAGGATGAGAGCCCTGCGCCTGACAGTCCTCCTGCTCCTTGTGCCCGCGCTGCTTTCCTGCGGGCGGCATTTGGAAAAACGCCGCCCGGCGGACCTGAACAAGGTACTTACCAACGAGCTTTCGGACACGTCCTCCCTCCATCCGATGGATAAGGACATCCGAATCTTCATGCAGCGCTGGAACATCAAGGGCCTGTCCCTTGCCGTGATGCGCCGGGATTCCCTCCTCTACGCCAAGGGCTACGGCTGGGCGGACGAAGAAAAGAAGGTTGAAATGGCCCCGGGGACGCTCCTGCGCCTTGCTTCCGTGTCCAAGCTCATAACGGCCGTAGGTGTGATGACGCTGGTCGAAAACGGGAGCCTGAGCCTTGACGGAAAGGTGTTCGGCCCCGACGGGATCCTGAACGACGAAGTCTTCACCAAGGCCATAAAAGACAAGAAATACTACAGGATAACCGTCGAGAACCTGCTCAGGCACGAGGCCGGTTTCTCAGTGCGGGGAGGGGATCCGATGTTTTCGACCCGCGAAGTGATGAGCCGCTTTTCGCTTGCCGCTCCTCCCGACCACGAGACCCTTGTCAGATGTCTTCTGCAGCGGCCCCTGCGCCATGTACCCGGGACGACGCAGGAGTACTCGAACCTTGGTTACCTGTTGCTTTCCATGATCATAGAGAAAGTGACGGGGGTGGAGTACGAGGAATGGATGCAGAAGAATGTCCTGAAAAAGGCCGGCTGCAAGGACTTCCACATCGCGCAGAATTATTACGCCAAGCGATTCAAGGGGGAGTCCCGCTACTATGTCCAGCCAAATGACGAGCCGGTGCCCGAGTTCAACGGGAGCGGGAAGGATGTGGTCCGCTGCTACGGCGGCAACGACATACGCGCCCTCTCCGGGGCAGGGGCCTGGGTGGCGTCGGTGCCCGAGCTGGCCCGCTTCGTTGCCTCGATCGACGGCCGGCCCGGAGTCCCGGACATCCTTTCCAAGGGCAGCGTCGAGGAGATGACCCGTTACTACGACGAAGCCACATATGCCCTTGGGTGGAACGAGACCCGCCCTGACAAGGGCTGGACGCGGACCGGGACTTTCTCCGGGACCAGCGCCCTCATCTGGAACTTCCCGGACGGCGAATGCTGGCTGCTCGTCACGAACACGAGCACATGGAAGGGCCCCCGGTTCGCCAGGAACACGAAGGCCCTCTTCCAGAATCTGCGCCAGAAATACTCCCGGAAGCTTCCCGCGCGGGATTTCTTCTGGGAATGACGCGGTCTCAGATTTCGTATTTCACTCCGTTCACGCTGACAAAGCCCTTGCCGATCTTGATCTTCGGGGCGCGCGTGCCAGGTTTCTGCGGGACGAGCACCGAGGTCACGTTGAGCGAGGGCGCGTCGCAACTCCACTGGAGGCCGACGGCGCTGCCTTTCTTGCCCTCGAACTTTCCGCCCGGATCGTAATCGCGGCCGCCAAGGCCATGGATGAAGGCGTCACGGTATTCGAGCGAAAGTTTGCTTGAACCCTGCACTGCGATGTACAGGTCGGCTCCGGGGCGTTTGACGGTGATGTTGCCGCCCTTGCCGTCGATGACTGTCTTGAAATCGTGGTTGAAGATGAAGAAACGGTGGTCGAAGCGGTGGACGGCTCCGTCCTCGGGAACCAGTTCGTCCGTCACGATGAAGAATTTTCCTTCAGGGATGTAGCGGATGGTCCTCAGGGCCGTCTTCATCGG
Source organism: Bacteroidales bacterium (assembly GCA_016281435.1). Next base: position 17,278 of record JAEEIQ010000036.1, on the reverse strand, counting down.
TGTGGCATAAGCGTCTTTCGCCTCATTGGCGAGGACCATGCCGCCGTCCGGCAGGATTTCCTTGCGGGTGACCTTCGCGTCGGGATAGCCGAAGCATCCCAATTTCTTGAAATAGCTGTAGGAGAAGAGCTGGTCCTTCCCGTCGACGGTTATGACATTGGCCCTCCATGTCCTCTGATCGTGGGCTTCGCGGAGGGGACTTCTGTATGAGGCCGAGGCCGCGTTGCAGATGAGATACTCGCCGAAGGCGCCGAGATTCAGGGAGTTGACCTCCGGACGGGCGTGGTTGTACATCTTCGTCGCGTGGTCGCCGTTGCGGGTCTTGAGGCCGAGCACGACGTCGTCGTCGCCCCAGCCGCTGCGCATGTAGGAGTCTCCGCTCTCGTAGACGGTAAGCAGGGGAATGCCGGCCTCTCCGGGGCTTGTGGCCTCAAGTCCGGACGCTCCCAGTTTGTGCTGGAGGAGCGCTACCTTGTAATTGCGCTTCTGCTTGTAAGTGTCCAGTATCCAGGCTGCAACGCCGTCCCTGCACACCAGGGCCGAAAGCCAGGTCGGAAGGTCTATGTCGCCCTTCATCTGGGCAGCGCAGGGGTTGTCTCCCCAGGTGATCCGTATCGGGCTCGGGTAGCCTGCGGGACCGTGGCCGAAGAGCATCCCGGCGACCCTCCAGTGCATGGTCTTCGCTATCGGGGTGCCGGCAAAGGCGCTGCGTATCTGCTCCGGAGTCATGATCAGCGCCGTCGAGAAAATCTGGCCCGCGGGATAAGCGTAGTAGTTGTATCCTTCGAAGTCGGATCCGTCCGGGAGTATGCACTCGTCAATGTACATCTTCAGCTGGCGCAGTCCTTCGTCCCATGCCGCCTCATCGTGGAAATATTTGGCCGCGTACATGGCTCCTATGCCGATGACGGCCGTGAAGTTGCCGACGGTGCGGTCCTTGTGCGCCTCCAGCCAGTTCATCGCGGAACCGAGTCCCTTCTCGCGCCATGCCGTTTCGACGGCGGTGATTTCTTCCTGCGACATGTTCCTGCGCACGGCTTCGATCGCCGTGCCGAAAGCCTGGTTGATGTAGGAAGTCTCTATGCAGCCCTGGGGCTTTTTGGGGTCCATCTTGCGCAGCTCGGCGTGGATCCAAAAATCCACCGGGAGGGACGCGGCCTTCGCGAGGTGTCCCCTGATGAAGTCTGAGACGAGCTCGTTGCCGGTGAAGATATAAAGGATCCCCAGGGGCTTCAGGTTGGCCATGGAATAGACGTATCTTTTCTTGATAAGTTGTTCCATGTCCCAGGTGGGGATGCACTTCATGGCCTTTTCCTGCAGGATGGCCCATTCTGCCTGACCCTCCGGATCGTCCTTGTAGTAATTGTAAAGTACCCGCAGCGCGGAAGCGTCCGCCTCTGGGATGCCGTCGGGGTAGAAGCCCAGGTAGCGGTCGGTCAGCTGGAGGTCGTCCAGGGTGATGTCCAACGGCTTGTCCGGCTTGGGAATGGAGTAGTCGTCATAGATGGGATAACCGTATTTCCCCATCCTCTGCGGCTTGTCCTGTGCCTGGAGGCAGAGCCCGGCGCCCAGCGCCAGGACTGTCATGAGAAGTCTTTTGCAGTGTATCATGGTTATCAGTTCAGAGTCCCTTTGCTTTCCCTTCATCCCAGACGGCGTCCATCTCGGCGAGGGTCATATCCTTGAGGCTGAGTCCTTTGCGGAGAGTCTGTTCCTCGAGGTATCCGAAGCGCCTGCGGAACTTGGAGCAGGCTGCGTTCAGGGCCGCCTCGGGGTCCACGCCGTGGAGACGGGCGGCATTGATCACGGCGAACATCAGGTCGCCGAATTCTTCGTTCATGTGGGCGGCGTCCCCTTCGGCGGATGCTTCGCGGGCCTCCTCCGTCTCTTCTTCGACCTTGGGCCAGACATCTTCCGGCTTTTCCCAGTCGAATCCGCAGCCCCGGGCCTTCTCCTGCATGGAAAGGGCCTTCAGGATGGCCGGCATGGAGTCCGGGATGCCGGAGAGCACTGTCTTGTTGCCGTCTTTTTCCTTCGCCTTGACGAGCTCCCAGGTGTCGGCGATCTCCTTTGCGGACGGGGCCTGCCCTTCGGGGACGAGGCTGCCGTCGGGCCTGAAGACGTGCGGATGCCGGAAGACCATCTTGTCACAGACCTTGTTTATGGCGTCCGCGATGTCCCAGTCGCCTTTTTCCTGCGCTATGCGCGCATAGAAGACCATGTGGTAGAGCAGGTCGCCGATTTCTTTCGCCGTGCCCTGCCTGTCTCCCTTCATGATGGCGTCGCTGAGCTCATAGACCTCTTCCTCCGTCATCGGACGTATGGATTCGCTGGTCTGCTCCGCATTCCACGGGCAGCGCTCGCGCAAGGCGTCCATCGTGTCGAGAAGGCGTCCGAAGGCCTCCAGTTTTTCTTCGCGGCTGTGCATCAGACGGAGAAATTGTGCCAGTGCGGGCCGAAGCGCTCGAAGGCCTGGCGGTCCAGCATCTCGCGGTCGTCGGGATGGGCTATGGAGATAAGCAGTTTCGCCCTTTCCTGCAGGGAGCGGCCGTAGAGATCGACGGCGCCGTATTCGGTGACGATCCAGTGGGCATCCGCCCTCGGGGTCACTATCCCGCCGCCGGGGTTGATCTCGGCAACTATCTTGTTCTTGCCCTTGTTGGTGCGGGAGGCGAAGGCCGTGATGCTCTTGCCGCCCTCGGACATCGTGGCCCCGCGCACGAATTCGAGCTGGCCGCCCGTGCCGGAGAAGATGCGGGTGCCGATCGAGTCGGCGCTGATCTGGCCGGTAAGGTCAACTTCGGTCGCGGAGTTGATGGCCTTCATGTGGGGGTTCTGTGCGATGACCCAGGGGTCGTTCGTGTAACGTATGTCCTTCATGAGGACTGCCGGATTGTCGTCGATGAAGTTGTAGACGTCGTCCGAACCGAGCAGGAACGAGGCGACGACCTTGCCGGTGTCGATTTTCTTGCATGCTCCGTCGATGACTCCGGCCTTGATGAGGCGCAGCAGTCCGTCGGCGAACATCTCGGTGTGCAGGCCGAGGTGCTTGTGGTGCCCGAGTTGTGCTGCCAGGGCGTTCGGAAGGGCCCCGATGCCCATCTGGACGCAGTCTCCGTCCTCGACGAGGGCCGCGCAGTTCTTGCCTATCAGCACTTCTGTCGGAGTGGGTTCGGCGAAGGCGGCCGTCACCAGCGGAGTGTCGTCTTCGACCAGGTAATCGAAACGGTCCAGGGAGACGAGGTCGCCGTGCGCGTAAGGGACATGGGGGTTCACGACTCCGATCACGAGTTTCGCGCTTTCGACCGCGGCCACGGAGCAGTCCACCGAGGTCCCGAGGCTGACCATCCCGTTCTTGTCGGGGCGGGAAACGTTGACCAGGGCCGCCCCCAGGGGAATCACGCCGCTGCGGTACAGTTTCTGGCTCTCCCCGAGGTGAACGGGCAGGTAGTCGGCATATCCGGCGTTGACGTTCCCCCGGACATTCGGGCCCACGAAGAAGCCCTGCTCGAAGAAGATGCCTTCGTATGCCGGGTCGCTGTAAGGGGCCGGTCCTTCGGTGTGGAAATGGTGGAAATGCAGGTCGCAGATGTCGCCGGCGTCTGCGCGGCGGCACAGGGCCTGGATAAGGATGTGGGGGACGCTGGCCACGCTGCTCAGGTGCACATGGCAGTGGGAGGGAATGTGGCTTACGGCTTCATCCGCACTCACGAAACGGAGTTCTTTCATTTATTTATAACTTTGCAGGGCAAATATACTATTATTTCTAAAAAAATGTGGACAGAAAGGACTGAAATGCTGCTCGGGGAAGACGGGCTCGGAAGGCTGAAAGCCGCGAAGGTGCTGGTGGCCGGAGCCGGAGGGGTCGGTGCCGCCGCGGCGGAGATGCTCGTCCGCGCCGGGGTCGGGAACCTTGCCGTGGTGGATAACGACACGGTGGGGGAGACCAACCTGAACCGCCAGCTGATAGCCCTGCGCTCCACAGTCGGCCGACCCAAGTGCGAAGTCATCGGGGAGAGGCTCATGGACATAAATCCGGAGCTGCGCCTTATCCGTGTGCAGGAGTACCTTACTGAGGACAATATCCCGCAGATCTTCGCCTCGCTGCCCTGGAAGCCCGATTTCGTCGTGGATGCGATAGACACGCTGAGCCCGAAGATCGCCCTGATACAACATTGCCTTTCGGGTGGCCTGCCCCTTGTCAGCGCGATGGGGGCCGGGGCGAAGACCGATGCCACGAGGGTACGTCTTGCGGACATCTCGAAGACCCGGGTCTGCCCCCTTGCGCACATGCTCCGCAAGCGCCTGCACAAGCTTGGAATCCGTGAGGGCTTCCTTGCCGTCTTTTCCGAGGAGGAACCCCTCCGGGAGTCCGTGACCCTCGAGGAGAGCCGCAACAAGAAGTCCCAGGTCGGCACGGTCTCGTACATGCCGGCCGTGTTCGGCTGCGTCTGCGCACAGGCGGTCATCTGCGGAATTGTCAAATCCCCGGAAAAGTAGTATCTTTGCAGGTTATATAAAACAGAAGAGAATGCCCTCATATACCGTCAAGGAAGTCAGGACGAGGAAGGATCTGAAGAAGTTCATTTCTTTCCCGGACGAGTTGTACCGCGACTGCCCGCAGTATGTCCCGGCCCTGCACGCGGACCAGGTGAACTCCCTGACAAAGGTGTCAACGGTCTCATATTGCAACCACAAGATGTGGATGGTCATGGACGGGGACAAGGTCGTCGGACGCATCTGCGGCATCGTGAATCCCCGTTACAACGCCCGCTACGGGCTTAAGCGCGCGCGTTTCGGATGGTTCGACACCATCGACGACATGGAGGTGGCCCGACTCCTCATCTCGACGGCGGAAAGCTGGGCCAAGGCGCAGGGCATGACCGAGATCCACGGTCCGCTCTACTACAACACGCTCGGAAAGCAGGGCATGCTGATAGAGGGCTTCGAGAACATACCTCCCTTCAACTGCATCTACAACTATCCCTATTACAGCAAGCTCGTCGAGCAGCTCGGTTTCGTCAAGGAGTGCGACTGGGTCCAGTACGACGTCAAGGCGAACCAGCCCGCTCCCGAGAAGGCCAGAAGGGTCAGCGATATAGTCATGCAGCGGTACAACCTGCATTTCGGCAGCCTCGACAAGTTGAAGAAGGACAAGGCCAAGGTCCGCGAATTCTTCAAGGTCTACAACGACAGCTTCGCGGAGGCCGTGTACAATTTCATTCCCTTCACCCCGGAAGAGATCGAGGAGGAAGCGCGTACGAGCATCCCCTTCATCTCCGACAAGGCCAGTTGCATCCTCTTCGACGAGAACGACAACATAGTCGCCTTCGGCATCTCCTTCCCGACGATCTCGAAGGCCCTCCAGAAGGCCAAAGGGAACTTGTTCCCCTTCGGCTGGATACATTTCCTCCGCGCAATGCGGGATTATACGACGACTGACCTGATGATCAACGGCGCCGTCCCCGAATGGCAGAACAAGGGCGTCTCGGCGGTCTATTACAAGAAGATGACCGAGAAAGCCGCCGCAATCGGCAACAGCCACGCGATCACCAACCCCCAGATTGAAACCAACAGCGCGGTCAACATCTGGCGCAGCTATGAGCACAAGGAGTTCATGCGCCGCCGCTGCTACATAAAGAAAATAGACTGAGCCCATGGCAGAGAACAATACACTCCTCGAAAAGGTCCTTTCGCTCCAGGACAAATACGCGCAGCTGCAGGAGCAGCTCGCTTCGCCCGACGTGGTGTCGGACATGAAGAAATTCGTCCAGCTGAACAAGGACTACAAGGAGCTCGAGCCCATCATCAAGGCCGGGCTCCAGTACAAGCGCATGCTTGACGACATAGCCTCCGCGAAGGATATCCTCGTCAACGAGAAGGATGAGGAACTCCGCGAAATGGCCCGCGCCGAGATAGCCGAGATCGAGCCCCAGCTGCCGGCCAAGGAGCAGGAAATCAAGCTCCTGCTCATCCCTGCCGACCCTGACGATTCCAAGAATGCCATGGTCGAGATCCGCGGCGGCACCGGCGGCGACGAGGCTGCCATTTTCGCGGGCGACCTCTTCCGCATGTACAGCAAGTTCGCGGAAAAGAGGGGCTGGAAGCTCGAGGTCACGGACCAGGCTCCCGGCACTTCCGGCGGTTTCAAGCAGATAGTTTTCAAGCTGTCCGGCTCCGACGGCGTGTACGGCGTGATGAAGTATGAAGACGGCGTGCATCGCGTCCAGAGGGTGCCCCAGACCGAGGCCCAGGGCCGTATCCAGACCTCGGCCGCGTCGGTAGCCGTGTTCCCCGAGGCCGGGGAATTCGACGTGGACCTCGACTGGAACGACATACGCCTCGACCTCTTCTGCTCGTCCGGTCCGGGCGGCCAGGGAGTCAACACGACCTATTCCGCCGTGCGCCTTACCCACATTCCTTCCGGGATCGTGGTCCAGTGCCAGGAAGAGCGTTCGCAGCTCAAGAACAAGGACCGCGCGTTCGAAGAGCTCCGCACCCGTCTCTACAACCTCGAGCACCAGAAGTACCTCGACGGCATCGCCGCAAAGCGCAAGACCATGGTCTCGACCGGCGACCGCTCCGCCAAGATCCGCACCTACAACTATCCCCAGGGCCGCGTCACCGACCACCGCACCGGCTGGAGCATGTACAACCTGCCCGTTTTCATGGACGGGGACATCCAGGAGTGCATCGACCAGCTGCAGGTCGCCGAGAACGCCGAACGCCTGAAGGAAGCCGGGGAATGATGCGTTTTCCGGGTCTTGTCGCAGCCTTGCTCCTTTCCGCGTTCCCTCTCATGGGACAGGTGCAGGAGGGCGACAGCGACATAGACGAGATCTACCTCGACGCACGGGCCATCTTCCATCAGGAAGTCCGTGGCGGCCAGTACGGTACGCATTTCCAGGGGGATCATTTCAACCTCAATGTCAGGGGGCGCATCTCCCCTTCGGTGTCCTTCCGCGTCAGGCAGCGCCTGAACAAGGAGATAGACATCCAGAATCCCTTCAAGGCCACCGACTTCCTCTGGGTGAAGTGGCAGGCTTCGCAGAAATGGTCATTCTCCTTCGGCAAGCAGGCCATACTCGTCGGCGGATACGAATTCGACGCGGTTCCCATCGACGTCTATTATTACAGCGCATTCTGCACCAACCTTCCCCAGTGCTATGCCTTCGGGGCCAGCGCCCATTATTCCCCGGCGGAGGACCAGGTCCTGACCCTCCAGTTCGTTCCGTCTCCGGTCTCGCCCGGCCTGCAGAACGTCTATTCCTATAACCTCCACTGGGCCGGAAAGATAGCTCCATGGTGGCAGACCCTCTGGAGCGTGAACCTTATTGAGGACGAGTACCACCGGATGCTGAATTACATAGCCCTGGGCAACCGTTTCCCCCTCGGAGCGCTGGTGCTGGACCTTGACCTCATGAACCGGGCATCCTTCAGGCAGCCCCGTTTCCTGTCCGACTGGACCGTCATCACCAAGGCCATCTGGACGATAGGCAACTGGAACCTCTGCACCAAGGTCGGTTACGAGTATAACGACGCAGCCAACGTGGACGACCTGGGACGCTCCTACGACACCTGCCTTCCCGCAGGCAACGACTACTTTTACGGCGGGGCCGGCGTGGAATGGTTTCCCCTTGGAAACGAACGCCTGCGCCTTCATGCCGTCTGGTTCCGCGACAACCATGACCACGTGGACAACTTCGATGTCGGCATCACCTGGCGCATGAACCTCTGGCGCCGCTGACCTCTGGAGGCCACCTGAGGGGCCCTTCCCGTGGCCCCTCGGCGTCGTGTTCTTCCGTGCACCCTTCCGGCCCTTCGGCGCGTGGCAGCTAAACTACTATCTGTCAGCTGATAGGCTATATACGCTTCCATCGAAATTGAGGGAAGCGTAGGGGCTCTTCTTATTGATTCGCAGTTACTTGACTGCCACGGCAAAAACCTTGGCAGCAACTTATTTCCGGTGCCGGGTACGGGGCGCGACGACGGCAACGAACCTCAAAAAGAGAAAAAAGCATAAAAAACAAGTAAATCTGCATGTGGTTTTTTATAGTCGCTTCCAAATCTGGCAAACTTTCCTCATGTTTGCAGGAAAGTGCTTGAGTATGGGGAAGAGAGAGTACAGAAGTTTTCAGGATGGTCAGGCTCATCACGTTTATATCCGTGGGAAAAAGGGAGCGGTCATCTTCTATTCCATCGAGGATTGCATATTGTTTTTCACCATGTATATGACCATGGCCCGGCGATATGGAATAAGGACTTGCGCCTTCTGCATAATGCCGAATCATGTCCATTCGGTTGAAGTGGCGAAAAACAATGAAGAGTTTTCCAACTTCCATCGTCACTTTGAATCCATGTTTGCGACGGAATACAATACCGGCCACGGGAGGAGAGGACAACTGTTCGACCGGGACTTCGGTTATGCCCCGAAAATCGTAGGCAAGAAGGTCCGTGACACTCTTGCGTATGTTGCGAACAATCCGGTAGTTGGCAGGTTATCGAAAGACGTCCTGGGGTACAGATGGAATATGCTGGCATACTGTCAGGACAATTATCCGTTCTCGTCCCCGGTCAGGCTCGCGTCGGCATCTAGGGCGCTCAGACGCGCCGTCAAACGTGTGGACTTCTTGTTCAGGAACGGACAGTACCTGGACTACGGGATTCAACGCTCCCTGTTCATGAAACTGTCCAGGACCGAGAAAAACCAGATGGTGGATTATATCCTTTGCAAGTACAACATGCTGGACTACTCCCTCCTTGAGCGGAATTACGGCACGTTTGAAAATGCAATAGCGGTATTCGATTCTTCTTCGGGAAGTGAACATGACATTCCCGAGGATTGGGGTGATTACTCGCAGTACCCGAGGATGATCGGTATAATGGCATCGTCCGGGGAAGATATGAGTACATGCAATTATGAGAACAGGTCGCCGGAGGAACTCGGCCGTCTGGTAAGGATGTTTTCAAATAAAGGCCATTCTTCCCGAGCGATTGAAAAATTCCTCCACCTGGACCGTGGCAGCTATGTCCCTGGAAGTCAGTAGAAAGGGTATGTGCGCTTCATGCGATTTCGCGTGAAGCGTAGAGGTCTAGTATCCTTGCAGCCAGTAAGTTAGGTGCCACGGTCCGAGCTGGCACTACGGCCTCCACGGGCCTCCCGTGCACCACAGGCCACTACGTCCATCGTGGCCACCCCGGCCGCCACGGCCGTTCGGGAAATCTGAATCTTTCTATCCAATATCGGAAATAAACTTTATCTTTGCGTCCGCAAATAAACAAAGGATATGGAACGCAAACTCAACACCATCGGGGTCCTTACGTCGGGAGGAGATGCTCCCGGGATGAATGCGGCGATCCGCGCCGTCACACGTTCGGCCCGCTTTCATGACATCAATGTGATCGGAATCATGCGCGGCTACGAGGGGCTCATCAACAATGAGTTTGTCAAGTTCACCTCGTCGTCGGTCTCCAACACCATCCAGAGGGGCGGGACTATCCTGAAGACGGCCCGCTCACAGGCTTTCATGACTGCGGACGGACGCAAGAAGGCCTATGAGAACATGGTCGAAGAGGGGATCGATGCCCTCGTGGTCATCGGTGGCAACGGCACCCTGACAGGCGCCCAGCTTTTCGCTCGCGAGTATGACATACCCATCATCGGCCTTCCCGGAACCATAGACAACGATCTCTACGGGACGGACTCCACGATAGGTTACGACAGTGCGCTGAACACCATAGTCGAGTGCGTGGACAAGATCCGGGATACCGCCAACTCCCACGACCGCATCTTCTTCATCGAGGTCATGGGGCGGGATGCCGGGTTCCTTGCGCAGAACAGCGCCATCGCTTCCGGCGCCGAGGCTGCCATCATACCCGAAGGGAAAACGGACGTCGACCAGCTCGCCGAGTTCATCGAGAGGGGAAAGCGCAAGAGCAAGAACAGCGCCATCGTCCTTGTGAGCGAATCCCATAAGGACGGGGTCGGAGGCGCTTTCTACTACGCAGAGAGGATCAAGCGTGAGTTCCCGCAGTTCGACGCCAGGGTCACGATCCTGGGCCATCTGCAGAGGGGAGGGACGCCTTCGGCGTATGACCGTATCCTTGCCTCGAGGATGGGGTATGCGGCAATCGAAGCGCTGCTCGAAGGGCAGCGCAACATAATGATAGGTATCAAGAACGACGAGATAGTCTACGTCCCCATCACCCGCGCCGTCAAGACCGACAAACCAATCAAGGAAGAACTGATAGCCGTCCTTAACGTCCTGTCGATGTAGTCCGGCAGCGAGCCTGCCGCCTGATGGGTCAGACCTTGCGGAAGGCGATGCAGGCGTTGTGGCCGCCGAAGCCGAAGGAGTCGGAAAGGCCGAGGGTTAAGTCGGCCTTGACCGCCTTGTTCGGGGTGTAGTCGAGGTCGCACTCGGGATCCGGAGCATCGAGGTTGATGGTCGGAGGGACTATGCCTTCCTGCAGCGCCAGGACGGTAGCGATGGCTTCCGCGGCGCCGGTGGCTCCGAACATGTGGCCGTGCATGGATTTCGTGGAGCTGATGTGGCACTTGTAGGCGAAATCTCCGAAAGCCAACTTGTACGCCAGGGTCTCCGTGAGGTCGTTGAGGTGCGTTCCCGTGCCGTGCGCGTTGATGTAGACCTCGTCGGACGCCTCGTCGAATCCGGCCTGCCCGAGGGCAAGGCGTATGCATCCGGCCTGCGTGGTGCCGTCCGGACGGGGCGCTGTCGAGTGGTATGCGTCGCAGGTGCTGCCGTAGCCGACCACCTCCGCGTAGATGTGCGCTCCGCGCGCGAGGGCGTGTTCATATTCTTCAAGCACGAGGATGGCGCTGCCGTCGGCCATGACGAAGCCGCCCCTGTTGGCGTTGAAGGGGAGGGAAGCGTACTTCGGATCCTCGGCGCGGCTCAGGGCCTTCGCGTTGGCAAACCCCGCTATGCCTATGGGCATGACGCAGTGGTCGGAGCCGCCGGCGATGATGGCGTCGGCGTAGCCGTGGCGTATCGCGAGGAAGGCTTCGCCCAGCGAGTGCGTAGAAGTTGCGCATGCCGTGACGATGTCGATGCAGGAGCCCTGGGCGCCATATTTGATGGCAATCTGGGCGCCGGCCATGTCGGAAATCATCGTTGGTACGAAGGTCGGGGAAATCCACTGTCCGGAAGGATCCTCGATCATCTTGCCGACCTCGCGGAAGATGGTCGTGAAGCCGCCGATGCCGCTGCCGACATAGACGCCCAGCCTGTCCGGAGCTACGTTCTCGCCGGAGACCAGTCCGCTGTCGGCCATTGCCTGGGAAGCGGAAGCCATCGCGAAGAGGGTGAAGGGATCCTGTTTGCGTATGAAGGGTTTGTCCATCCCGAAATCCTCGGGATTGAAGTTCTTGACGGTGCCGGCAATCTTGACGGCGAGTCCGTCGGTGGGGAACTCCGTTATATAGTCAATTCCGCAGACGCCGTCCTTGAGGTTGTTCCAGAAAGTGTTGACGTCATTGCCTATGCAGGAGAGGACTCCAAGGCCTGTTACTGCTACTCTTTTTTCCATTTCGTTGATATTACGCCACAAAGATAGTCATTTATTCCGAACCTGCCTCAGCGGCGGCGTTTGGCGCTGCGGAGACGGCTGGCGCTGCGTACGAGCATCTCGTCCGCGAGGATGGCGCGTGCGGCGAGGAAATCGAAGATCGCGGCCACTACGGGGAACACCGCGGGAACCCGGAAGACCACCGTCGGATCAGCCGTGAAGAAATCCACGGCCAGCCAGGCCTGCAGGGCAAGGGTTATGAGCGCGGCCAGCACGGCCGTCCTCCTCTGGAACACGATGTGCTTCCACGTCGTCAGGGCCAGGATGTCGAGGATGCCTGCCACGATTATAAGTATGAGATAAGGGATATAGACCGTGAAACGGATGATGCGGTCTTCCGCTCCTTCCGCTCCCGGGATCACTGCCTTTGCGATGAAAAGCATCGCTGCGATGAGCGCCGTCGCTATCGCAAGATACAGGGTCTGGACTCTCTGCCACATATAAAACTTTCATTTGGTCCGGCAAAAATAGGAATTTCCACAATTAAAAACTAACTTTACACCTCCACATACAAACCAGACGACAATGAGAATACCTGAATCAGAACTGATTATCAATGCGGACGGCTCCGCGTTCCATATCCACATCAAGCCCGAGCAGCTGGCGGACATAGTCTTCCTCGTGGGCGATCCGGGCAGGGTTGAGTTCTTCATCCCCTTCCTCTCCTCGGTCGAGTGCCGCGGGGCCTCGCGTGAATTCGCATGGGTCACGGGGACCTACTCCGGCAAGCGCGTGACCGTGCTTTCGACCGGAATAGGCACGGACAACATCGACATCGTCATGACTGAACTGGACGCCCTGGCGAACGTCGATTTCAAGACCCGCGAGGTCAAGGAAGACCACCGCCGCCTGAAGATCCTGAGGATCGGGACCTGCGGCGCCATCCATCCGGACATTCCCCTGGGATCGTTCATCTTCTCGCACATTTCGATAGGCTGCGACGGCCTGCTGAACTGGTATGCCGGCCGCGACAAGGTCGCCATGGCGGACTTCGAGGAAGCCTTCAAGAAGCACTGCAACTGGGACAGGCACCTTCCTGACCCGTACTTCGTCAGGGCGAGCGATAACATCATCAAACGCTTCGAACCCTTCACCGTGAAGGGAATGACCATCTCAGCATCGGGCTTCTACGGCCCTCAGGGCAGGGTGGTGCGCCAGCCTCTAGCCATGCCGGACATGCTTGAGAAATTCGAGACCTTCAACTTCGGCGGGTACAGGATCACCAACTTCGAGATGGAAGGCTCGGCGATAGCCGGCCTGGCCGCCCACCTGGGGCACGACGCCGGTACCGTCTGCTGCGCCATCGCGAACCGCTACCTGCACGACGCCAATACGAGCTACCACGGCAACGTGGCGGACCTCATCAGCCTGGCGCTCATGAAGATGACCGAGTAGGTCAGTTGCCGTACATCGTCTTCAGGGAGAGATTCTTGAAGGGAGGAATGGAAGGGTCTTCGACCATGGCGTCGATGACCCTCTTTTCTTTGTGGACTACGCTCCTGTCGATGAACTGGATCTCCTCGTCGAGGTTGCTGAACATGGAAGACGCGATCTCGTGCGCGGCTCCCTTGAAGCGGTAGAAACTGCAGTTGCAGCCGGCCTTGAGCAGTATGGGGGCGAGGGCCGGGGAACCTGCGAAATGCCTCTTCAGCAGACGTATGTTCCTGTAAGGCACTATCTTGTCGTCGGTGCCGTGGAACAGCAGGGTAGGGGCGCTTCCGCCCGGATATCGTATGGCCCCGCGGTCGGAATAAACGGCCCCGGAGAAGCTCATGACCCCGGCGTAATTGAAGCCCTCCGGCAGGACGGAGGCAAGGGGCCCTCCGCTGCTGATCTCCCACTCGGCCTGAAGCACGGTCATGGCTCCGGCGGACGAGCCGGACGTGACTATCGCCGCAGGGTCGATCCCCAGCCCGGAGGCATTCTCGATGAGGAACACCGTGGCGCTGAAAAGATCCTCCACTGCCATTTCAACGGCCTTGTGGATGGCCTCCAGCATAGCCATGCCCTTGGCCTGGTTGCCCTTCATCCCGAGGCGGTAATCTATCGAAATCACCTTGAAACCTTCTTCCGTGAGCGCCTTGAACCAACTGTCGTAGCTCTCGTGGTCGCGGCTGCCGATTATGAAACCGCCGCCGAAGACGAACAGCACGGCCGGCTTTGACAGGCCGTCGGGATAGGCGGTCTGGGAGCCAGGGGCGGGATCGTAAATGTCCAGGTAAAGCTTCTGCCCGTCCTTCTCGGCATAGATGTATGTTCCGGAAGGCTCGAGGCGTTTCTCCCTTGCCGAACCCGCTGAGGGGAAGATGAGGACGGCGACGAGCGCCGCGGCGAAAAATTTTCTCATAATTTTTATACTTGTGCTGTGCTTTGGTACAAGCGAGGCCTAACTTTGCAACTGTAAACGAAAAAACAAACGGTCATGAAAAACACTGAATACACTCTCGATGCCATTCTCGGAACGATTTCTTCCGCATGCCCCGTCGACGCCCTCATCGACCTCGTGGATGACATGGGTCTCGAACTTGTCTCCGTCACCCGCATCTAACTGAAGACGTCCGGCGTCCCTGTCCGGAAGTGGCGGCTCTCCAGCTGCTCCGCGAGAGCCCTGGCGATCTCGTCCTGCAGGGTTGTCCGGCATTCGGAGGCGGCCTGCAGGCCCGCGGCCTCCATGAACGCGGCTATCCCGCTGCAGCTCACTCCCGCTTCGTCCAGAACCGTCCGGCAGCTCCCCGAAGAGCGCATCATGGCGAGCAGGAGATGGATGGCGGAAGTCTTCTCTGCGCCGGCCTTCATGCTTTCCGCAACCGCGCCGTTCAGCAGCGCTCCGGTCTCGCTGCAGAATCCTATTTCATCCCTCCGTCCGTAGGGGACGGCCTCTTTCCTGAAGACAGGTCTCTCGACCGCTTCCTTTATCCGGGCCGGGTCCGCTCCACAGCTGGCCATGGCCTTCACGGCATCGTTGGAGCCGTGCCTTAGCACGGCGAGGAGAAGATGCTCCGGCAGGACGGCCATGTTTCCGGTGCGCATCGCTTCGTCCACTGCGAAATCCATTATTTTTTCCAGTTCTTCCGATATCTCCATACCACAAAAATACGAATTATTTGATTTTTTTTTACTATCTTCGCGTGTTTATGTATATATGTGTTTATGGACAGTGAGAAGAATACCCCTGAAGAGGTTCACGGATTGATAGAACCGGTCGAGATCGACCATGAGATGCGCACCGCGTACATCGACTATTCGATGTCCGTAATCGTGGCGAGGGCCCTGCCTGACGTGCGGGACGGCCTCAAGCCCGTGCAGCGCAGGGTCCTTTTCGGAATGGACGGACTCGGACTCAGTTACGGGGGACAGACGAAGAAATCGGCCCGTATCGTCGGTGAGGTGCTCGGTAAGTTCCACCCGCACGGCGACAGCAGTGTATATGATGCGATGGCGAGGCTGGCCCAGAACTGGAACCAGCGTTATCCCCTTGTCTGGGGACAGGGCAACTTCGGTTCCATGGACGGCGACCCCGTCGCGGCCATGCGATATACTGAGGCGAAGCTTGCGAAGATGGCGGAAGACGTGCTCGCCGACCTCGACAAGGATACGGTCGACATGCAGCTCAACTTCGACGACTCGCTCGAAGAGCCCACGGTGCTTCCTACGAAGCTGCCCCTGCTGCTGCTCAACGGATCCTCCGGAATCGCGGTCGGCATGGCCACCAACATGGCTCCGCACAACCTTGGCGAGGTCTGCGACGCCATCTGCGCCTACATCGACAACCCCGACATCACGACCGAGGAGCTGATGGAATACATCCCCGGGCCCGACTTCCCGACAGGAGGCATCATCCAGGGCCGCCAGGGCATCATCGACGCCTACAACACCGGCCGCGGCAGGGTGGTGGTCCGCGCGAAGACCGACATTGAAGTCGCCGACAACGGCCGCGAGACCATAGTCGCCACCGAGATCCCCTACATGGTCAACAAGAAGGACATGATAGAGAGGATAGGCCAGATGGTCGAGGACAAGAAGATCGACGGCATTTCCTATATCAACGACGAATCCTCCCGCGAGGGCGTCAGGGTCGTGTTCAAGCTGAAGATGGGCGCGAACTCGAACGTGGTGATGAACACCTTGTTCAAGTACACCGCCCTGCAGTCCAGCTTCGCGATCAACAACGTCGCCCTGGTAGGCGGCCGCCCGCGCACGCTCTCCCTCAAGGAGATGCTCGCGAACTTCATCGACTTCAGGCACGAAGTCGTCGTGCGCCGCACGAAGTTCGAACTGGCGAAGGCCGAGCGCCGCGCCCACATCCTCGAAGGCCTGCTGAAGGCCATCGACGTGATCGACGAGATCGTCCAGATAATCAAGACCTCCGCAAACATCGACGATGCGAAGGCCACCCTGATGTCCAGCTTCGGCTTCACGGATGTCCAGGCATCGGCCATCATCGAGATGCGCCTGCGCCAGCTCACCGGACTCGAGAAAACGAAGCTCCAGGCCGAATACGACGATCTCGAGAAGTTCATCGCCCGCTGCAAGGAGATCCTCGGCAGCGAAGCCGAACAGCTTGCCGTCGTCAAGGCCGAGACCATCGAGATGAAGCAGAAGTACGCCGACAAGCGCCGTACGCAGATCACCCTCTCCGCCGAGGAGTTCAACCCCGAAGATTTCTATCCCGACGAGGACGTCGTCATCACGATCTCCCACCTCGGATACATCAAGCGCACCCCCCTGACCGAGTTCCACTCGCAGAGCCGCGGCGGGGTCGGCCGCAAGGCCAGCGCGACGCGCGACGAAGACTTCATAGAGCACATCTACGTCGCCAACATGCACTCCACGATGCTCTTCTTCACTGACAAGGGCATCTGCTACAGGCTCAAGGTATACGAACTTCCCGAAGGAACGCGCACCTCGAAGGGCCGTGCAGTGCAGAACCTGCTCTCGATCGACGCCGACGACAGTATCAAGACCTACCTGAACGCGAAATCCATCGAAGATCCCGAGTACACTTCCAGCCACTTTGTGACCCTTGTCTCGAAGAGGGGCATAATCAAGAAGACCAACCTCAGCGAGTACGCCAACAAGCGCAGCCGCAACAAGGGCATCATAGCCCTGACCATACGCGAAGGGGACGAACTGCTCGACGCCGTGCTTACCAACGGCAACGAGCAGATCATGATCTCGGCCCGTGACGGCAGGTGCGTGCGCTTCGAAGAAGACGACCTCCGGGCCCTCGGACGCAGCGCTTCCGGCGTGCGCGGCATCAATATTGCTGAAGACGATGAAGTGGTCGGCGTGATTACCTACGACCCGAACGCGGAAGATGCATCGGCCCACACGGTGCTCGTGGTCAGTGAGAACGGATTCGGAAAACGCTCCGATCCCGAAGACTACCGCCTCACCGCCCGCGGAGGAAAGGGGGTCAAGACCCTGAACATCACGGAGAAGACCGGACCCGTAGTGGCGATCAAGAACGTGACCGAGGAGAATGACCTTATGATCATCAACCGCTCCGGTATAACGATCAGGATGCACGTTACGGACATCCGTGTCGCCGGAAGGGCCACGCAAGGAGTGAAGCTGATCAACATCAGGGAAGGGGATGCGATATCCGCCGTTTCCGTGGTCGCAAGGGAAGAAGAGGAAGATGTTGCGCCCGCACCCGTTCCTGAAAACGCAGTGGAAGAAACGAAAG
>JAEEIQ010000035.1 GCA_016281435.1 Bacteroidales bacterium | reverse complement strand
TGCAGTTGGAGACCGTGATGTCCTTGCCGTCTATGTCGATGCCGTCGTTGTTTATGTATTCGAGGCTCCTGATCTTGACCTTGTCGATGTGCGCCCTTTCGCAGCGCCTCATGCGGAAGGTCCACCGGCCGGAATTGACCAGGCTGACATCGGAAACCGTAAAATCGTGGCAATCGACAAGATAGAGTATATAAGGACGTATCTTGTCGTTGTTCTTGAACCCGTTTGAGACAAAATCCAGCTTGTCCGCCTGGCCGTCGATGACGCCTCCGCCGCAAATGCTGAAATCCTCGATATTGTCGCCTATGAAGAAGGACCTGTTCTCATAGTCCTCCTTGTAATTGGTGCTTCCTTTGATGACCGCGCCGCGGCTGATGACGAGCGACACGTGGCTGCGGAGCCTGATGGTACCGCAAAGGTACTCCCCGGGAGGTATCACTACCTCTCCGCCGCCCCTGCGGCTGCAGGCGTTGATGGCATCCTGGATGACGTCCGTCGCGTCACGTTTCCCGTCGTTTACCTTGGTGAACGTCTGGGCTGATGCGGCTGAGGGCACCATCAGGCAGGCGGCCACCGCCAACATGATTATCTTTCTCGATCTCCTCATATTATATACGTTATTATAATGTTACAACTATTCTTTCCGGTACAGGCGAGCCGGCGGCAAGCTTATCCTCCGTCACTACGACATAGGATATCTCCTTCGCGCCGGTGCGGTCATAGTCGTTGACTATGTATATTTTCCCGTCGGAAGCCTGGCACCCGTCGGGATACGCACATTTGTCCCTGGGGTCCAGTTCGACCCCGTCGGTCCAGGTTTTGCCCTCGTCTTCCGAGATGAGAGCCGTGAGCCTGGCCCTGGAAGAAAGCAGTTCGTCCCGCCTGCCGTTCTTGACCATGAGCCATTTCCCGCTTGAGAGCCTTGTGACGAACACCCTCGACCCGAGGGTCTGCGGCACGCAGGGGACCGCTTCGCTCCAGGTTTTTCCGCCGTCGGTGGAATTCGCTTCCCAAAGGCAGTTGTCCGGGCTGTTGGCCACCCTCATATAGACTTTCAGGTCTCCGTTGTTCTTCCGGACTATGGTATGCTCGTCGAAACCTCTCAGGGAACTGCCAAGCGTCACTCCTCCTACAAAGGTAAAACTATTTCCCTTGTCGGAGGTGACGTAGGCACAGGCGGAAGGGGCCGCCTTCCACCTTGCGACGGGGAACATCCAGTCACCGTTGCCAAGGACAACCGGCTTGTTGACCATGATCCCGGTCGCTATCTCTTTCGGTTCTTCGAGGGTCGCTCCGGTCTCGGGATCGAGGGTCATCATCCACAACCTGTCAAGATCTGGAGTGTTCTTTGAGTTTCCCAGCCTGTCGGTCCAGACCCAGCGCAGCTTGCCGTCAGGGGCCAGCCATATCTCCGGATCAAAAACCCTTCTGGGCCCGTATCCGTCAGGATCGCAGATCAGGTGCTGCTTCCAGCTCTTTCCTGCATCCGTGCTGCTGGCAAGGACCAGATAGTTCGTTTCATCTTCATCCTTGGTCTTGCTCGCATACCACGAGACCCAAATCCTGCCGCCGTCCGAAACAGCTATGGAGGGGATGCCGTTGCGCAGGCTGGCAGAAGGAGCGTGGGCGGAGTCAGGTAGCCTTACTCCGGGGGCCGACATGGGTATGTCCCCCATGGGGGCACATTCTCCGCTATAAGCCTTCGCACCTCCGGCTGAAGCCCATGCGCGGACCACGTCGCCTTCGGAGAGGGAAACCGATGCGGAGAACGAACTTCCCTGACTCGCATCGCCGGCCAGGACTCCCGAAGCCAGGGGAACGAATTCCCCTGCTCCGCAGGCCTTGTATTCAAAGCCGCAGGAAACGCCCGAGGCCATCGCATTGACATAAAGGCCGGAAGAAAGGACTCCGTCCCCGTAAGAAGGTATACCTATGTACTGGATGGAAGGCTCTTCCGTTCCGGAGTAGTGGAACACTATCGACCTTACGGCCTGACGATCTTTCTTTGATTCCCCTTTGCTGAGAATCAATCTGTAGCGGCCACCTGGCTGCAGTGTCCTGTCGGGAGTCAGTTCTATCGGTTCCGAATCGGTCATCTTCACCACTTCGGAAAGGGCGTTGCCTTCGCTGTCGTAGATTCCGATTGTCGCCGAACCGGTAGTATTGTCCTTGAAGAAAGTGAATTCCACCTTCGTGAGAGTCAGCCCCGCCGGCGCGGGGATTTCGAAGTAGGAATCTTTTCCGGCAGCCACGAACAGGTAGCCTCCGTTCTCCGAGACCCATTTGATTCCGTATTCCCCGTTGTAGGCTCTTGTGCCGCTTCTCATATAATTGACCGTGCAGCACCAGTTGCTTCCTTCTTTTAGGATCAGCGGCGCGACGTAGCTGTCGGCCTCGCTTATCTTTTCAGAGATGGGGTCGGCAGGATAGATGAACGGTTCTCCGCAGCTCGTAAAGTCGAAGGTCAGCACGGGATCGGTCACTCCGGGGATTCCGGGCTGTTCCGGTTCTTCCGGCACTCCCGGTTCTTCCGGGTCCCCGGGGTTCTCCGGCTGTTCCGGATCCGTCTGGACCGGGTTCTCCGGTTCTGTCGTGACTTCTTCAGGTCCTTCCGGCTGAACGCAGCAGCACAAGGACATGACGGCAATCAAGACAAATGCTTTGGTCAACTTTTTCATTGCCAATAAAAATCGTTCTGGTCCGAGTACTTAAGGGCCGTATTGAGGCGTATCTCACTTTCAGGATATGCGCAGAGCAGGCTCCTGCGCAGGTCCTGGACCTCCGTCGGGAAAGTATGGCCGCCTTTGTCGTACCTGGCCTCCGCCCCGACATAGGTGTATTCCCAGTAAATATACTGATTCGGATTCTCTTCAAGAAAAGTATTCTGGGGAACCGCAATGTTGTCCCGCAGCCAGGTAGCTCCGAAGCGATGGGTATCGAAGTACTCATGTCCCTCGGCGGAGAGCTCTATCAGCCTTTCCCAGAAGATGGCGTTGATGAGTTCCTGCCTGTCGGTGAAATCATCAGCCTGCCAGTCCGCAGGGACGGTCGACTCGGCGCCGTCCTTGGACTGTCTCGCACGCTTGCGAAGGTCATTGACCCTGTTTATGGCACTTGTCCAGTACATGTCTCCCGGCGCCTGGCTCATGCTTGCAGCCGCTTCCGCAGATATCAGGTACAGCTCCGCCAGACGCATGAAATAGAAATCGGCATACCCGTTGGTGACGTCATAAGTCGGGTCCAGGTATTTCTTATAGTAAGGCACCGAGTAGTCGGAACTTGTGATGCCTACCCTTGCCGAGCTGGGATAGGTCGAGACCGTCGATCCCGTGTTCAGGTTCTTGAAAGAGCGGAAGAACGTGGCCTTGTAGCGAGGATCGGCGGACTCCATGTAAAGTGTATAGGCCGGGGAGGCCGGGTCATCTTCCTGTGTTCCCCCGCTGTATTTTATGAAGTTGTCGACCGCGAACCTGGACGGGCGGGCCCTTCCGGGATTCTTGTTGCTGGTGTAATAGTTGCTCGATCCTTCGGGATAGTTCGGAAGCATGCGGGAGGAATTATAGTTGTCCCCGCCCATGTTGGTCGAGGTCAGCACGAAGATGGCCTCGGGAAGGAACCAGTCGCCGTGTTCAGTCCACCTGAAAAGGGTCCTGTAATCGGGGACGAGCGAATACGGCCCGTTGAGGATGACGTTTTCAGCATTCGCAAGGGCAAGGGTAAAGGCATCTTCGGCACTGAGGATGCCAAGGGAAGAGAAGTCCGGGGTCCGCGGATCCTTGCCTTCCGCAATCAGGGCGGCGTCCTTGCCGGAATCCCAGAAATTGTCGTCAGGATGGGCAAGGAGCGATCCTATCGTAAGGTATACGGAGGCCTTGAACGCAGTGGCAGCCCACTTGTTCGGACGGCTCTTCTCGAAGTTCACTTCGTCCTGGCGGGCCTTGTCCCGCATGTTCGCCTCCGCGAAGTC
>JAEEIQ010000034.1 GCA_016281435.1 Bacteroidales bacterium | reverse complement strand
TTCTCCACGAGGAACCTCTCCACCTCTTCAGGGACGGCGGCAAGACGGGCCGCGCGTACTCCGTAGCCGTCCTTCACGACCGCATCGGGAATGGCCGTCGCAAGGGCGGACGTGCTGGATTCGAGGCCGCCGCTGCCGAAGGTGCAGAACGGGACGATGGTCTTTCCGGTGAAATCCTTTTCATTGAGCAGGGCACTCACCGGCGGGGCATAGGTGCCGAACCAGATGGGATAGCCGAGAAAGATGACGTCATATTTGTCGAAATCGACCTTGAGAGGGGCCAGGACCGGGAAACTTCCGGTGGCCATCTCGTCCTTGCAGCGCACGATCGTGGCATTGAAATCGCCGTCGTACGGGGCCGTGACGTCGAAAGCGACGACATCCGCGCCCAGCTGGCGGCCGATTTCTTCGGCAACGGTCTTGGTCGCACCGGTCTGGGAATAATAGAGGACAAGCACCTTGGCCGCCTTGTCCGAGCAGGCCGTCGCAGCAGCCAGCAGGATAAAAGCAAACAGTTTTCTCATCTTGAAGCGGTTTAATACGCTAAAGATAAGAAAACTGCCGCACAAATGCATCAGTTGATGCATCAATTGGAAACTTCCTTCTTTTTCTGAGAGTCGGAGATCATTATCTCGAGCTGCTCGCGCGGCATCTGGCCGTCCAGGCAGATGAACGTGCAGGAGGATTCCTCATAGGTCAGGAGCACGAATCCGGTCACGATCTCTTCGGTGCCGCTTGTAAACATATGGACGACCTCTCCGTCCTCCTTCACCTCCATCAGCATCTCGTACTTCCCGGACTTGACGAAGTTCTCCACGTCGCGCTTGATGTCCGCATTGATGTCAGGGTTTTCGCTGTCGATGATATAAAGTCCTGAAAGAGAACTAATTATCGGTGTGAGGTTGACTTCTCCCTCGCCCACCGTCATCTCCGGAAGGCTGCCCATCAGGCGGAACATGGACGGCGACATGTACACGGCGCTCACGCCCTTGGCGTCGGAGTATTTGTTGTAGATCTTCTGGCCGTCTTTCTGCGCAAAGGCGGTGAGGGTGAGCAGCATTGCGGCTGCAATTGCGATTATCTTCTTCATTTTGACTTTTTGTTGATCGTGTTGTTGATTGCGCCGGTGGTCTTCTCGATGGCGGGTTCCGCCACTGCGGCTATGTCCAGGCCGCGGTCCACCTTGGATGATATGTATGAAAATGTCTTTTCCAGTTCCGCATAGGCGAGGAGCGGGTCGTCGAAGGTATCCTTCGGGGCGTGCGGGAGCGAAAGGACTATCGCGAGGCTTGCGAGCGCCACGGCCGTAACGGCGCCGGCGGCATAGCCGAAACGTGTACGGCGGGCAGACCTGCCATCTTCGGCCGCAGCGGCTGCCAGGACGGCGTTCCCGAGCCTTTCCCCGAGATCGGCGGGGATTTCCGCCCCGCTTGCGCCGGCAATCCTGTCGAGCTCTTCCGGGCTCATCCGTTCAATGTCTTCCAATCTTTTCATAATTCTTTCCTGATCTTTTTCCTCGCCTGGCTCAGGAGCACCCTGAGGGTGAGGTTGTTCATTCCAGTGCGTTCAGCCATTTCTTCGTAGCTGAGGCCTTCCAAGGCCTTCATCCTGAGTACCTCGCGCTGGCTTGCCGACAGCCCGTCCATTGCCCTGAGCACCTTGGAGAGGGTTTCCTTCCCTTCGATTCCGGCAGAACTGTCATCGCCGGAGGCAAGCGTTTCAGGGAGCGATTCGGAGCGGCCGTTTTCCTTCCTGCGGAGGCGGTCTATGCAGATATTCTTCAGCAGGACTATGCAATAGCCTTTCGGATTGCCTATCCCGTCGAGGGCATCCCTGGAATTCCACAGCTTCACATACAGGTCCTGCAGCGCGTCTTCCGCATCGGCCTCCGACTCCAGGATATGGTAAGCTATCCTGTAAAGGGCCTCCCGCAGGGGCATGTAGTCCGCTATGAATTTCCGGCCGTCCATCATCTGACACTCGTAGCGAGCTTGGAAACGGCATTCAGGGAGAGACTGCCGAAAAGGCAGATGAGCGAGCAGTCTTCGGGAGAATAAAGGACGAAGTCCCTGACCGTGGAACTGCCTTCGGCCACCACTCCGTACATCATCAGCCCGGAGCCGCCGTCCTTGACCTCCATGAGCATGTCGGCCCCGTCGAGCGCGCCCTGGAGCTTGCGGGCAAGCCGCTCGCGCACAGCTGGTTCGCAGTCTTCGTAATCCACGACCAGCATCTTGCGTATGCCGCTTATGATGCGCATCGCATCCCGCATGTCCGGATCGTTTTCGGAGAGGGACGCGAGCCTTATCATGGACTTGAGTGCCCTGGTGCCGAGGCTGCCGACCTTGACGACCTCGA
>JAEEIQ010000006.1 GCA_016281435.1 Bacteroidales bacterium | reverse complement strand
TTCCTATCTTGACGGAAAGAAAACTTATTTCTTTCTGGCCTTGTACCTCTGGTAGAACATATCAACGCGGCCGGCGGTGTCGACAATCTTGGTCTTGCCGGTGTAGAAGGGATGAGACGTGTTGGAAATCTCAAGCTTCACGAGCGGATACTCGACACCCTCGATAGTAATCGTCTCCTTTGTGTTGGCGCAGGAGCGGGTGATGAAGACATCCTCGTTGGACATATCCTTGAAAGCTACAAGACGGTAGGTTTCGGGATGGATTCCTTTTTTCATTTTACACTAGTGTTTTTAAGTGGGCGCAAAGGTAGTGCTTTTCTTGGTAAAAGACAAACATGCCGATAAAAATCTTCAAAGGTTGAATGTCGTGTTGCTGAAAACAAGGTTTTCCGTAAACCCGAACACTTCATGCCCGTCAGGATCGGTGCGCGTGAAACTGCAGTTGTCAAGGACTATGTTCCGCAGGGGGTTGTCCTTTCTCCCGCGGATATGGGGCAGGGTGTTGCCGGAGCAATGGACATTGGAAAAATGAATGTCCCTTATCTCGTCCACGTCGGTCTCCGGGACATCAGCGATGTCGATGAAAATGGGCCTGTAGAAGATCCCGCTCATCCGGATGTTGGAAAACTGGAGCCGTTCGATCCTCGTCGCTTCCCGGCCGTAGTCCGGATTGGGTTTCCTTCTTGGGAGTTCTATTCCTATCCCTATCTTGCTGTCCGTGATGACCAGGTTGGAGACGCTGCAATCCCGGATGACGCCGTCGTTCCTCCACCCTACCCGTACGCCGCAGGCCCGGCTGCGCAGGACGCAGTTGCTGATGACCGCCCGTTCCATGGTCTTGTTTTCCTTCAGGGACCGGCTGTTTGCCCGGAGGACGATGCAGTCGTCTCCCGTTTCGATCTGGCAGTCCGATACGGTCACGTCGCGGCAGCAATTCAGATGGATGCCGTCATTGTTGGGGTAGCGCAGTTCCGAGAAGATGTGCAGTCCCCGGATGGAAACCCGGTCGCAGTCGTGTATCCAGTAGCCCCACCCGGCCGGTTGGTTGACCATGGTGACTCCCTCCAGGCGGACGTTGCGGCAGCCGGTGAAGAACACCATCCGGGGGAGGGATTTCGCCATTTCGTGGACTCGCTCGTACTCCCAGCCGTTCTGGTCCGGCTCAGCCCGCCGGCGGACATGGTACGTACCGTTGCCGTCGATGACTCCCGATCCGGTGATGGCGATGTCCCGGACCTCATCGGCGAAGATGACGCAGGCGTTGCGTGAACGGGCCAGGTTTTCGCTGTTTACGTGTTTGACGTCCGTCCATTCGGGGAAATCGTCGATATCAGGCGAAGCGAGCAGGCGCGCTGTCTTGTCTATGTGGAGTTCCACTCCGTCCTTGAGCCGGATGGGTCCCGTAAGGTAAACGCCTTCGTACAAGACAACGCGTCCCCCGCCGGCGGAGGAACAGGCGTCGATGGCTTTCTGGATAGCACCCGTGTTCATTTTGACTCCGTCCGCCCGCGCACCGAATTTACGCACGTCGTAGTCTGCCGCCGCCAGCGGACGGAGGCTGAGGAGGAGGAAAAGGAGGAAGAAAATAACTTTACGCATTGTCCGATTGGTTTATCCAAGGTTTGATGATGATTGTGAAATCTCGGGGGACGGCCGGGATCATGTATTCTGCCAGGGGCTTTGAGCCCCATGTGTCGATGCCTCCGACCCCCATCTGGAGCAGATCCGCATGAATCCAGGTGCTCCCTTGATCGCGGTGTTCCAGGCAGGCAAGTGGAAGGAGATCTTGCGAGTGGATATGTCTTTGCCAGGTCAAGGGCTTCGGATGATGTATCGAGCCCGGTTCCTGTACGCTTATGTCCATCATCCTTCGCGAAAGGGGAAGCGCCGAACCGCTGAAAGGTTTGTCGGCACACATGAGGAGCAGACCCTTGCCTTCCGCGTCCAGGACCGCCATATAATGGAGATGGGTGTGATTGCCGGATTCCTGCGGGCGGACATAGCCCCAGTGGTATTGTTCCGCGACCCTCTGGCGCCAGATTCCGGTGCGGGCGGAGCTGCATCTGTCACTGTAGTTTTCAAACGGACCCTTCCCGTAGAAGCAGAGATGGTCATATTTTCCGGGTGTTGCGAATTCCACGCCGAAACGGAACATGTCCGGCGCACCGCCTTCGCCTCCTTCCAGCGATTCGGTGAGTTTTATCGTGCCGTCCGACCCGATTTCGTAATTCATCCGCACGAGATATCCCCTTCCTATATCATATAAGCATTCCAGTCTTCCTTCTCCTTCGAAACGGTATTCGCCCGACTGCCGGGGAACGGAAGCCGTGACGGATACCACATGGAAGTCCGGATAAAGCCAGAATGCCATCGAATTGTCCAGGGATGCCCCCTTGTCGTTTTCCGTGACGGCCCTTCCGAAGCAAGGCATCAGCGCTTCCTTCAACAACTCATCCTCTCCGCTACGAATATGGCGGAGCGCCCCGGTCGCGGCGTCGAAGCCTATGCTCCATTTTTGGGCCGGGACCGCGCCGACGGGGGAGACCAAGGCCTCGGAAACCTGCAGTTCCTCTCTTGAGAGGACCGTGCCGGCAGGGAGAAGCCCCTCGTCCTTCTTGAGCCGGAATGCCAGTTGCAGGACCGTTTCGTGCCCTTTTCTGAAGTATCGACCGAGTTTAGGCACATGGATGACCTTTTCCGTGGATGCGGCGATCTTGAGCCGCTTGACCAAGCCCTTCCTGACGACTACGCCGTCCTCAAGCAAGGTCCACTCGAGGAGGAAATTATCCAGGTTCCGGAAAAAATACTCGTTGCGTATGTTCAGCCGGCCTCGGGCTATCTCATCCGGGTTTGCCCGAACGAGAATGTTTCTCATGACATGGGCGGCTTCGAAGGCATGCGGGTGCGGTTTCCGGTCGCAGGTAAGGAGGCCGTTGCAGTTCAGCGAAGCATTCCAGGCATCATGATCGTTAAAGTCTCCGCCTATCATGATTCTACCTCCCCGGAGCAGGGCCTGATCGGCAAAATCCCATATGAACCCGCCCTGAAAGCCGTCATATTTCCGTACGAGATCCCAATACTCCTTGAAATTCCCCAGCGAATTTCCCATGGCATGCGCATATTCCTGAAGCATGAACGGCTTTGTCTGCAGTCCGTCCGTCAGGTATTCTTCACAGAAAGCCGGGGTGCGGTAGTGGTAGAATTCGATATCGGTATAGGGGAGGTCTTTCCGTGCGGCTTGAATTTTCTGGTAGATGACCGGTCGTGACGGGTCTGTGGCCTTTGCCCATGCATAGTTTGCCGCATGGTTTTCCCCGTTGCCCGCCTCGTTGCCGAGGCTCCACATGACGATGCATGGATGATTGTAGTCCCGCTGCAACATGCGGCGGAAACGCTGTGCGTGGGCTTTCCCCCATTCAGGCTTGGCGGCTAGCGTCCTGTCTTCGTCGTATCCTACTCCGTGCGACTCGATGTTCGCTTCGTCCATCACGTATATCCCGTAACGGTCGCAGAGTTCATACCAGTACGGGTCGTCGGGATAGTGAGCCGTGCGCACGGCGTTGATGTTCATGAGTTTCATGAGGCGTATGTCCTCATACATCTCGGCCCGGCTGACGGCATAGCCCCTGCATGGAGAGAATTCGTGGCGGTTGACGCCCTTGATCAAAACCGGTTTTCCGTTCACCAGCAGGTGCCTGCCGTTGACCGAAACATCCCTGAAACCAACGTTCGTCCAGATTTTGTCCCGGATGCAGCCGGTACTGTCCTTCAACTCGATTTCCAGGCGATACAGGAACGGTGTTTCCGCGCTCCAGGGCTGCGGGTGCGCAATCCGGGCGGAATCTTTGACGGCGCAGTCCCTGACGGAGAGGGTCTTTCTCAATACCGTCTTTCCTTTCGGGGAGCTGAGCGTAAGCCTTGCCGACAGGGCGCCGGGAGTTGTCTGAAGTGCCGTCACCATCAATCCGTCCATGGAAGCATGTATCCTGAGGTCTTCCGTCCGGACCGCAGGGCGCCGGACAAGCGAGACGCTCCTGAATATTCCCGTCATCCTCCACATGTCCTGGTCTTCAAGCCAGGTGCCGTCACACCAGCGCATGACCCTGAGTTCTATGGTATTATCGCCGTCCCGAAGCAGGCCGGTGACGTCAAATGAGGATTCCAGTCGGCTGTCTTCTCCATAGCCGGCAAAGATGCCGTTGACGAGAACCGCGACGTTTGAGGACGCTGCACCCACGCAGAGGCAGACTCTTCCTTTTCCTGCCCATCCTTTTTCCAGGAAGACGGTCTTCCGGTAGATTCCTGTCTTGTTTCCGTCAGCCGGCAATTTCGGAGGAGGCCCGTCGAAATACCATTTCCAGGGGAATCCCCTGCAGACATAGACGGGATCGCCGCAATCGTTGAGCTCCCAATTTCCCGGCACGGGCATGGTCCGCCATTGCCGTTCTCCTCGGAGTTGGAAAGCCCAGATCCCGTCGAGTGAAAGAGTGTCCGCCGGGTCAGTGTGGAATGACGCATGCATCGGGATACGGTACATCTCGTTGCATGCAGGATCCAGAAATATTGTCTCGTCCGGAATATTTTGAGACTGAGACAGTTGTGTTATTGAGGCAAGGGAATGCCCAAAAAGAACGGCCGCGAAGCAGATGGAACGGAAAAATATCATGGTCATGTCATAGGTCCAGGGCCCGCAGGCCGGTGAAACAGGCTCCGTCGATGTCCGGGAGCGCTCCGATATTGTTCAGTGCAGGGCATGCGGACAATCCGGAACGCAGATTCCGCTCCAGCAGTGAGTAGCTCTTGGCGATCTGTCCGCCTACAAGCAGGCAGTCCACCTCATTTTCACGCAGTGGTTCCGTCAGGATTTCGGCGAGACAGCGCCCGGCTTCGTCGAAGGCCGACTGAGCCTGTTCCTGCGGAAAATCGGGGCAGGGTACTTTCCCGGACGCGGCCAGCGCGAGGTCCTTTACCGTCCTTCCTTCCGGCCAGGGCCGTCCGACCGCATCCGACCAAAGCCGCATGATGCCCCTTTTTGATACGTAGTCCTCGGCCATCCCGTCCCGGTAAGGCCGGTTCCAGATCGAATATGCCGGAGAACCTGCCGGCGTGCACCGGAGTTTCCCGGAAACGGCAAGCGCAAAGCCCAGGCCGGTGCCCAGGGTGACGAGCGCCACGCGCCTGGCCTGGCCTGTCGCCCCGGAATGAAGGGCCCCCAGCAGCAAGCAGTTCACGTCGTGGATGAAATGCATGGGGATGTCTTCCGGCAGCCCGGCGAGATCGCGGAAACGTTCGCCATAGACTGCGGCGAACTTGTGGCGCATCCGAAATACGCCCTTATGGTAGTCGAAGGGGCCAGGAATGGCCACGGCGACCGCCTCGGGCCGTCCGGGACCGACCGCTTCGTGCAGCGCGGCGGCGATTTCTTCCCGGCTGCCGTCGGACGGAACGGGAACGCTCCGTCCGTCGGCGCATTTGATGAAGGTCCCGCCTACGTCAAGCAGCAGGTGTTTAGCGTGGATCATGCTCAAAGCCTTCCCTGAGGGTCGTTTTATGCACGCGTATGGGCTCTGCGCCGAGATTCACGATCTCGTAGGCGCCCATGTCCGCCGGCACGCATACGATGTCCATATAGTCCATTTCAAAACTCCGCTCCGGATGCTTGACGCTCTGCACCCGCACGCGGTCGCCGTCCACCAGGGTCAGCACGTGGAACTTTTCCCCCTTCGTGTCCTGCCGGCAGCGCTTGTCGAACTCCAGGCGGCGCAGTGAAATGTACATCTGCGGGTTTTCGCCCAGGATGAACTCCTTCCAGCCTTCACCTTCGGCGTCGAGCCGGGGTTCCTGCACGATGTATTCCGGACTTTCCGGGTCATGGATGACGCTGTGGCGCCGGTCCTGACGCACGTTCATCTCGCCCAGGCGGGTGTGGATGGGCCGTTGTTTTCCGTCGAAGTCGAGCCGCAGGTAGTCATACATCTTGTAGGTGTAGCTGCCGATGGTGAGCGAACCGATCTCAAGGATGACCTGGTTGCGGCCGCTGGAGTGAATGGTCCCTGCGGGCAGCATGACTTGGAGCCCGGGTTTTGACTCCT
>JAEEIQ010000033.1 GCA_016281435.1 Bacteroidales bacterium | reverse complement strand
CTGAGTTTAAGGCTCAGTCCGCCGTGGTGGATGAGTTGGGTGAGCATGTGGTCGAAGAACTTCAGGCCGGTGTCGACCCCGGATTCTCCGCGCCCGTCGAGGTCCAGCTCGAGCTCGATATCGGTTTCGGAAGTTTTCCTTGCTATGACGGCCCGCCTGTCGGACAACCTGATGCGCTCCGCGGCCTGCTCCCAGCTGAGTTCTCCTATGCGGAGTCCCTTTGCGCCGAGGTTGCGCGCGAGCTGCATGTCGGTCTCCCTGTCCCCGATGACAAAGCTCGCGGCGAGGTCATAGTCTCCGGCAAGGTACTTTCCGAACATCCCGGTCCCGGGCTTGCGGTTCGGGGAATTCTGCTCCGGAGTGCTGGGGTCTATCAGGATGTCGTCGAAGCTCACGCCCTCGCCTTCAAGGATGCGCAGCATCTTCTCCTGCGGGCCCCGGAAAGCATCTTCGGGAAAAGCAGGAGTGCCGAGCCCGTCCTGGTTCGAAGCGAGCACGAGCTCATACCCAAGGCCGCAAACGGCTTTCAGGCCGGATATGGCCCCGGGGACGAACTCCATCTTCTCGAGGGAATCTATCTGTTCGTCGGCGGGTTCCCGGAGGATGGTCCCGTCCCTGTCAACGAATATCGCCTTTTTCATATCTTTCCAAGGATTTTAGCAGTCTGTCGTTTTCTTCCGGCGTGCCGACGGTGATGCGCAGGCATCCCCGGCAACCCTCTACGCGGGTGCGGTTGCGGACTATGATGCCGTCTTCAATCAGCTGCGCGTATAGAGAGTCGGCATCGTCCGTTTCCACGAGAAGGAAGTTGGCATCGCTCGGGTGCACATTCCTTATGCATCGGAACGCTGGCAACGCCGCGGCGAGGCGGCTCCTCTGCGCGACTATTTCCTTCACCTGGCTTTCGATGGGGGAGGAAAGGGCTTCGAGGGCGAGGCTCTGCACTGCTCCGCTGATGTTGTAGGGGTATTTGACCATGGACATCAGGGAGATGACGAAAGGGTCGGCGAATGCCATCCCGACGCGCAGGGCGGCCATTCCGCGGGCCTTGGACATGGTCTGGAGCACCAGCAGGTTCGGGTTGGCGGTAATCTCCGGCAGGAGGCTCCCGACGGAAGAGAAGTCGATATATGCCTCGTCCACGACGACGATTCCGTCGAAGCCGCGTACGAGGGCGAGGAGTCCTTCGCGAGGGAAGGCGTTGCCGGTCGGGTTGTTCGGGCTGCAGAGGAACATGACTTTGGTCCGGCTGTCGCACGCCGCCAGAAGGGCTTCCGAAGGCAGGCTGTAGTCCGCTCCGAGGGGGACCTTGCGGAAGGCCACGTCGTTTATGGCTGCAGCGACTTCATACATGCCGTAGCTGGGTGCGATGGCGACAGCATTGTCCCGTCCGGGCTCGCAGAAGACCCTGTAGACAAGGTCTATGGCCTCGTCGCTTCCGTTTCCGAGGAAAATGTTCTCCGCCGGAAGGCCCTTGAGAGCGGAAATGCGCTCCTTCAAGGCCGCCTGCCGCGGGTCCGGATAGCGGTTCCAGGAGTTCTTGTACGGGCTCTCGTTCGCGTCCAGGAACACTTCCGGCGCTCCCGTCAGTTCGTCCCGCGCCGTCGAATAAGGGCTCAGCGACAATATGTTGGGGCGGACAAGGTCCGCAAGTCTCTTCTTATCCATCAATCCTGACTTTTACCGCTTCGGCGTGGGCCTGCAGGCCTTCGGCTTCAGCCATCGATATTATCGTAGGACCGAGGCTCCTGATGCCCTCGGGGGTGATTTCCTGCAGGGTCATCTTCCTCTGGAAACTGTCGAGGTTTACTCCGCTGAAGGACCTTGCCCATCCTCCGGTCGGGAGGGTGTGGTTGACTCCTGCGGCATAATCCCCGGCGCTTTCGGGCGTGAAGGCTCCGACGAAGACGCTTCCCGCGGCGCTGATCCTGCCGGCGATCGCCCATGGGTTGGAAGTCGAGACGATGAGATGCTCGGGAGCGTAGGTGTCGGCAAAGTCCACGATGCTATCCTCGTCCGGCAGGACTATGCAGCGGCTGTGCTGAAGGGCCGCGCGGGCTATTTCTGCGCGGGGAAGGGCCGCCAGACGGCGTTCCGTAGCTGCCATGATGAGTTCAGCCGTGCCCCGGTCTGTGCAGACCAGCATGACCTGGCTGTCCCTGCCGTGCTCGGCCTGCGAGAGCAGGTCGGCGGCGGCAGCTTCGGGGCTCGTGCCCGTGTCGGCCAGGACCATGACTTCGGAGGGCCCTGCAGGCATGTCGATGGACACGATGCTTCCGCCGAGTATCTGCTTCGCGGTGGTGACATAGCGGTTCCCGGGGCCGAATATCTTGTCCACCTTGGGCACGCTCTCCGTTCCGCAGGCCATCGCCGCGATGGCCTGGGCGCCGCCTATGCGGAATATGCGGTCCACTCCGCAAACGGATGCGGCATAGAGCACGGCTGGTGCTATCTCACCGTCCCTGCCGGCGGGGGAGCAGAGTATGATCTGCCTGCATCCGGCCACCTTCGCCGGTATCGCCAGCATAAGGACGGTCGAGAACAGGGGAGCGGTCCCTCCGGGAACATAGAGACCGACCTTTTCGATGGGAACAGCCTTCTGGATGCAGCGGACGCCGGGCATGGTTTCCATCTCGACCGGCGCTGTCCTCTGCGCGGCGTGGAAGGCCCGGATGTTGGCGGCGGCAAGCTTGATGGCTTCCTTCACCTCCGCCGGAACGCGCTCCGCGGCTGCGGATATCGCTGCAGCGTCCACTTCCGTCTTTTCCGGCGTGGAGCCGTCGATTTCCCTGGTGAGCCGGGCAATCGCTGAATCGCCTCCTTCGCGCACCTCTTTTATTATCTGTGCGACGCGAAGGCGTATCTCCGCGTTGTCGTCGGAAGGACGGCTGCACAAGGCCGGCCATTCGCTGCGGGCGGGATTGATGTACAGTTCCATGGCTACGGGATCAGTTTGTCTACGTTGAGGACCAGGATGCCTTCCGCCCCTATCGCCTTGAGCTGACGTATCTTGTCCCAGAGGTCCGCGGCGTCGACGACGGAGTGCATCGAGCACCAGCCCTTCGCCGCCAGCGGCATCACGGTCGGGCTGCGCATTGCCGGAAGTATCTTTATGGCCTCGTCCACCGCAGCTTCCGGGAGGTTCATGAGTATGTATTTCTTGTCCCTGCTGACCTTGACCGAGGAGATGCGGAAGAGTATCTCTTCCAGAAGGGCCTTCTGCTCCTCGCCGAGTCCCTTGTTCGCGATAAGCACAGCTTCCGAGAAGAATACCTTCTCGACTTCCTTCAATCCGTTTGATATCAGTGTCCCGCCGGAAGAGACTATGTCGAAGATCGCGTCGGCGATGCCGGCTGCAGGAGCGATCTCGACGGAGCCGGTTATAATCTCGATGTCCGCCTTGATGCCTTTTTCTTCGAGGTAGCGGCGAAGGATCGCAGGATAAGACGTGGCTATCCTCTTGCCTTCGAACCATGAAGGTCCGTCATAGCTTTCAGCCTTGGGTATTGCAAGGCTGATGCGGCATCCGCCGAACCCGAGTTTGCAGACCACATCGACGTCGAGGCCCTTTTCGGCCACTTCGTTGAGGCCTACTATCCCGAGGGAGGCCGTGCCGGCCGACACGACCTGCGGGATGTCGTCGTCCCTCAGGTACAGGACTTCCAGCGGGAAGTTCGAGGCCATGGAGAGAAACTTTCTTTTCGAATCGTCTATGTCGATCCCTATCTCGCCGAGCAGGGCGAGACTTTCTTCGTTGAGGCGTCCCTTGGACTGAAGCGCTATTCTTAACATACCTTATTAATGCAAAAAAGCTTACCGATCCAGGCGGTAAGCTTTCGAAGTGTTCATTCATTATCCTGACACACCCGAAACCTACCGTTCCTGAAGAGAATGGTGATGAGTGAGGGTGCTATGGTCTTTCCAATACATATCTTTGGCAAAGATGGGTATATTTCTTTAATAATCCAATAATCTTTGTGTAATTAAGTTTAATACATGTGGGGCTGAGCGCTCATTTAAAATAGGCCAGCTCAGTTCTTTCCTCATTTTATCTGATGCTTCGAGATTTGGCACCGGGCCTTGGGTACGTCAAGTGAAAAACACCTGCGCGCTAGATGTCGAATCGAATGCCTCCAGAGGGGTGCATGGCGCGCAGGTCGGGACTTTTGGCCGAGACCTGCGCGGGGATGCGCCTCCAGGAGCATTTTAGAGCTCACCACAGCGCGCAGGTGTTTGTTGGGATGCGTCTAATTGATTCTTCGAGAGCCGATGTTTACCGCTTTGTGGCGGACAAATTCCTTTCCGTTGTCAGCCGTTAATATATGCGGAATATGCAAGACATATAGTATCTGCGGCCAAAAATGATTTTTGACTTGTAAAAAAAGTTATTGATAGTATTAAAAATCAAGGAATTTTCTTACCTTTGTCCCCTGATGGTTCAAGCATTCAAATACAATCGCAGATAAATTGGTATGACAGCCTTTCGGGCTGTCGTTTTTTTTATATGGACGGGATGCTGCTCATAAAAGGAGGACGGGTTTTCCGGGACGGGATGATCCGCAAGGAAGACATTCTGATCGAAGGCGGACGCGTGTCCGCGGCAGCCCATTCGCTCGCGGCTCCTGCCGGAGCGGAAGTCATCGATGCCGGCGGGAAGCTGGTCAGCTACGGCTTTGCCGACCTTCATGTCCACTTCCGCGTCCCCGGCAATCCCGAAAAGGAAACTATAGCCACCGGAAGCGCGGCTGCGGCCCGCGGAGGCTATACCACGGTCTGCGCGATGCCGAACCTCGACCCGGTGCCGGACAGCCCGGCCCATCTGGCCGTCGAGCAGGCCCTGATTGATGCGGAAAGCTGCATCCAGGTCCTGCCTTACGGAGCCATCACCGTCGGCCGCAAGGGCCTGGAACCGGTTGATTTCGCTGCCATGAAGGGGTCCTGCGTCGCCTTCTCAGACGACGGGAGCGGGGTGCAGGCGGAGGGCATGATGCTCCGCGCGATGCAGGCGGCCGCTGCGCAGGATTGCATCCTCGCGGCCCATTGCGAAGACAACTCCCTGCTTCACGGAGGTTATATCCATGACGGCCGCTACTGTGCTGAGCACGGCCACAAAGGCATCTGTTCCGAAAGCGAGTGGGGCCAGATAGCAAGGGACCTCGAACTGTGCGCCCGGACAGGCTGCCGCTATCATGTGTGCCATATTTCCACGAAAGAGAGCGTGGACCTTATACGCAAGGCAAAGGCCGCCGGAGTGAGGGTCACGTGTGAGACCGCGCCGCATTACCTGACTCTCTGCGAAGACGACCTGCAGGAGGACGGACGCTTCAAGATGAACCCTCCGCTGCGTTCCGCAGACGACAGGGACGCCCTGATCGAAGGGCTTGCGGACAGGACGATCGACGCCATAGCCACCGACCATGCTCCGCACACCGCGGAACAGAAATCCCGCGGACTGCAGGGTAGCGCAATGGGGATCGTGGGCCTTGAAACCGCTTTCCCTGTGCTATACACGAAACTCGTACAAGGCGGGCGCATCAGCCTCGAACGCCTGCTGGAGGCCCTCACGGACGGTCCGAGAACAGCATTCGGACTTCCCGGCCGGCTTGAAACCGGTGCAGCGGCGGACCTCGTAATCCTCGATCTCGACACGCAGTTCACGATTGACAGCCGGACTTTCCTTTCTAAAGGTCGTTCGACTCCGTTCGATGGCTGGAATGTCCGGGGACGCGTGCTGAAGACACTGAAAAACGGCAGGACAGTTTACGACGCCAGATGAAACAAGTATTTACGATAGAAAAGAATGAACCGGTGGCTTTCAAGACCTGGAAGCTGGTGCTGAAGTCCGCTGATCCGGGCTACCTTTTCAAAGGGGAGTTCGTGGATATTGCGATACCGGGCTTTTATCTCCGCCGTCCCGTTTCGGTGTGCGATTCCTCAGCCGGAAGCGTCACCCTTTATTACAAGGTGGTGGGAGAGGGAACGAAAGTTCTCTCCACCATGGCTCCCGAAGCTGAACTTGAACTTCTGACCGATCTCGGACGGGGCTTCGACGCTTCGCTTTGCAAGGGCGACGCCCTTCTGGTGGCGGGCGGTCTGGGCGCTGCGCCTCTTTACCCGCTTGCGAAGGAACTCAAAGCCATCGGATGTCGTGTGACGGCGGTCCTTGGCTTCAACAATGCTTCCGAGGTAGTCCTTGAAGAGGAATTCCGGGCCCTTTGCGACGAGGTGGCCGTGACCACCATGGACGGCTCTGCCGGAATAAAGGGGCTGGTTACCGATGCCGTGGCGGCTCTGAATCCGGTTTATGATTGCTTCTATACCTGCGGTCCGCTGGTGATGATGAAGGCTGTGTGCAAAGCCCTGCCCGGAAAGGGACAGCTGAGCCTGGAGGAGAGGATGGGCTGCGGCAGCGGTTTCTGCTACGGATGCTCCATAATGACAAAGTCCGGGCCGAAGCGCGTCTGCAAGGACGGCCCCGTATTCGACAAGGAGGATATTATATGGTAAAGGACCTTTCAGTCTGCCTTGGCGCCATACGCCTTTCAAACCCCGTGGTCCCCGCCAGCGGGACCTTCGGCTTCGGCCTTGAGATGGCGGATGAGTTCGATCTGAACGTGCTTGGGGGCATTTCCCTGAAGGGAACGACGCGGGAGGCCCGATACGGCAATCCCACGCCGCGCATAGCTGAAGCACGCTGCGGGATGCTCAATTCCGTAGGGCTGCAGAATCCCGGAATTGAAGTCCTGGTGGCAGAAAAGGTCCCGGCCCTGCGCAAGATTTATAATGGCTGCGTGATTGCGAATATCAGCGGCTTCTCAGTTGAGGAATATGCGTACAACTGCGCCCGGGCTTCGGAGTGCGGAGGGATAGATATCGTTGAGGTGAACGTGTCCTGCCCCAATGTGCATGACGGTGGGATGGCTTTCGGGACCGATCCCGCTTCGGCTGCTGCCGTGACGGAAGCGGTGAAGAAGGTCTGCTCCAAGCCCGTATTTGTCAAGCTCAGCCCCAATGTCACGGATATAGTCTCGATTGCCCGCGCCTGCGTCGATGCCGGAGCAGACGGGCTGACCCTCGTCAATACCTTCCTCGGGATGCGCATAGACATCAAGACCCGCAGGCCTGTCCTCGCCAACAAGGTCGGAGGTTTTTCCGGCCCGGCCATATTCCCGATTGCCTTGAGGATGGTCTGGCAGGTGGCGCACGCCTGCAATGTGCCAGTGATGGGCTGCGGCGGAGTTTCGACGGCAAGGGATGTCGTGGAGATGATGATGGCGGGTGCTTCTGCCGTGCAGGTGGGCTCCGAGAACATACGCGACCCCTTCGCCTGCAAGAGGATCATCGAGGAACTTCCTGCCGTGATGGATGAACTTGGAATTAACAGTCTTGATGAAATAATAGGAACAGTATGAATGGAGATGTGATTGTTGCCTGCGATTTCGCTTCGGCCCAGCAGGTCTTCGCTTTCCTGGACCGCTTCCGCGATTGCGGGCGCAAGCCCTTCGTGAAGGTCGGGATGGAGCTCTTTTACGCCGAAGGGCCGCAGGTCGTAAGGGATATAAAGGCCCGGGGCCACAAGGTCTTCCTGGACCTCAAGCTGCACGACATACCCAATACGGTCCGCAAGTCCATGAAGGTCTTGTCCGGCCTTGACATAGACATGTGCAACGTCCATGCAGCCGGGACCAGGGCCATGATGGAAGCGGCTCTCGAGGGACTTACGCGCCCCGACGGCAGCAGGCCTCTCCTTATTGCCGTGACCCAGCTGACCTCGACGAGCGAGGAGCGCATGCGCGACGAACTGCTGATATCGGCGGGGATGGAAGAAACAGTGAGCCATTATGCGGCAAACGCGCGCGCGGCCGGGCTTGACGGCGTAGTATGTTCCCCTCTGGAGGTGCCGATGGTAAAGAAAGCATGCGGGACCTCCTTCCTTACAGTGACCCCCGGAATACGGTATGCTGATTCCGCAGCTTCGGACCAGTCCCGCGTGACGGACCCGGCCGGGGCCCGCGCCCTCGGATCCGATTTCATCGTGGTCGGGCGCCCCGTCACGGCTGCCGAAGACCCCGTGGCGGCTTATGAAAGGTGTTTGAAAGATTTTCTCGGATGAATACAGAACAAGAAATAGCAAGGGCGCTGCTCTCGATAGGAGCGGTCTTCCTCAGGCCCGGGGAGCCCTTCACATGGGCCAGCGGGATAAAGAGTCCCATATACTGCGACAACCGCCTGACCTTGTCCGCCCCTGCGGTGCGGGAAAAGGTCGAAGCCGGACTTGCGGCGCTGGTAAGGGAGCATTATCCTTCCTGCGAGATGCTGATGGGCACCTCCACGGCGGGCATAGCCCACGCGGCCATCGTTGCGACGATTCTTGACCTGCCCATGGGATATGTCCGGGGCTCAGCCAAGGACCACGGGCGCGGCAACCGCATAGAAGGAAAGATGGCTCCCGGAACTAAAGTCGTTGTAGTCGAGGATCTTATCTCGACAGCCGGCAGCGCCGTCGAGGTCGTCGATACCCTTCGCGAGGAAGGGGCCGAGGTGCTCGGGATCGTAAGCATCTTCACCTACGGGATGAAAAAGGGCCTCGATCGCCTGCAGGCAGCAGGGGTGCAGAACCGGTCCCTCAGCAACCTGGACACCCTGGTCGAGGTGGCCGCTTCGGACGGACTTATCGCTCCTGAGTGGAAGGAGAGGATACTCCGCTTCAGGGACAACCCTTCAGACGAAAGTTGGATAAAATAACAGTCGAACATATATGAAGCACCTAATCGATCCGATGGATCTCACGAAAGAAGAAACCGATGAGATCATCAGCCTCGCAGAAGACATCATAGCCCACCGGGAGCGCTATCAGGGCAGCATGTCGCACCGCAAGCTCGCCACCCTGTTCTATGAACCCTCGACGCGTACGCGCCTGAGTTTCACGTCCGCCATGATGGAACTCGGCGGCAGCGTCCTCGGTTTTTCGGATGCGAAGAATTCTTCGGTCAGCAAGGGTGAGACCGTGCAGGATACAGTCCGCGTGGTCGGATGTTTCGCCGAGGTCATTGCGATGCGCCACTACATAGAGGGCGCCCAGTTGTATGCTTCCGAAGTCTCTCCCGTCCCTATCATAAATGCCGGAGACGGAAGCCACAGCCATCCAACGCAGACCCTGACGGACCTTCTTACCATCAAGCGCGAACTCGGGCGCATAGACGGCATCACGATAGGATTCTGCGGCGACCTGCGCTTCGGACGCACCGTCCATTCCCTTATCAAGGCCCTGTCCCGCTACAGGAACGTCGAGGTCATCCTGATCGCCCCGGATGCTTTGAAACTACCGGATTATATCAAACATGACGTCTGCGACAAATGCGGCGTGAAATACCGTGAGGTAGAGACCATGGAGGAAGTGATGCCCGAACTGGACGTCCTGTACATGACGAGGGTCCAGAAGGAGCGCTTCCTCGACGAAGATGAATTCGACAGGGTCAAGGACAGCTTCGTCCTGGATGCCAGAAGGATGGCGCTCGCGAAAAAGAACATGGCCGTCCTGCATCCCCTGCCGCGCGTGAACGAGATCCTTACCGAGGTGGATTCGGATCCCAGGGCGGCATATTTCCGCCAGGTGGAGAACGGGAAGTTCGTTCGCGAGGCCCTTATCCTGAAGCTGCACGAATGGAAGAACGACCCGGCGCATCCTATGCCCGAGCACGACCGTCCGGTCTTCGATTCTTCGGTGCGATGCACCAACTCGAAATGCATCTGCAACAACGAGCATGCCCCGTATAAGTTCCATTATACGGACGGCGGGCAGCTGCGGTGCTGGTACTGCGACTCGAAGGTCCGTTAATACATGAAGAAGATATTTATTCTGGTTATGTCGGCTTTCCTGCTTTTCGCAGGAGCCGCATCCGCATATGAGGAACGCAACATTCTGCGAAGCCAGGCAGATGAGTCCCGCTTGAAAGAACTGCTCATTCCGGACCAGGGCTGGGTCCCGTTCCCGGCATATGCCGACAGGGAAGGGTGGGACAGGTTGCTGGGAGAGTGGAAGAACGAAATCATCTCCCGCGGCGAGAAAGCGTTGGAATACGAGTGGAGGGTCGTTACCGCGATGGACTATCTCGGGTATTACAGGGGTGACTCCCAGGGGAAATCCGGATTCTCCATCAATTCCAACGTAATGAAGATCACCGATCTTTTTTTCGCGGAACTTGCCACCGGGGAGGGCCGTTATATCGATCAGCTGATCAACGGGGTATTCGCCATGTGCGAAACCACGTCATGGGTCCTTTCCCATGCCCTTTACCTACAGAAGAGCAAACACCGTTTCCCCCAGTTCGACGACAATGCGATAGACCTGGTCGCAGGTGATGTCGGTTCCGTTCTGGCATGGGTCTACTATTACTTCCATGAGGTGTTCGACAAGGTGGAACCGGAAATCAGCCGCCGCCTCCTGTATGAACTTGACAGGCGGATCATGACGCCATACCTGAACGAAACCCATTTCGGGTGGAAGGGTGATAAATTCGATCCCGCAAAGGACCGTCTCAACAACTGGACGCCTTGGTGCAGCGTGAACTGCCTCCAGGTCTTCGCGCTTTGCGAAAAGGATATGGAGCGCTTTGCTAAGGCAGCCTGGATGTCAATGGAGTCAGTTGACAAGTATCTCAACAACATCGGAGGAGACGGCTGCTGCGACGAAGGGCCTACCTACTGGTATCAGGGGCCGGCGAAAAATTTCGAGTACCTGGAATTCCTGTCACTGCTGACGGGCGGCAGGATCGATGCGCTCAAACATCCGATGATACGCAGGATGGGCGAATATATCACCTCTTCAACCGTGGGCAATGGCTGGGTGGTCAATTTCTCCGACGCCTCCGCAAGGGGCGCAGACATGGCCCTGGTCATCTTCAATTACGGGAAAGGGACCGATAGCCCCCTGATGAAGCATTATGCCGCGTATGTTGTTGGCGGAGATCCGATTCCTGCACCACGCGACCGCTTCATAATCCGGACTCTCTATTCCCTTCTGATAAAGGAAGAACTCGCGAAGGAAACTCCCGAACTCGTTTTTGAACCGTACACATGGTATCCCGAAACCCAGATTTGCTACATGAGGGAGAAAGATGGTTTCTTCGTCGCTTCAAAAGGAGGACATAACGCCCAGAGCCATAATCACAACGATATCGGAACTGTTTCCCTATACTACAAATCGATACCTTTTCTGATCGACGCCGGAGTCGGAACCTATCTCCCGAAGACTTTCGGTCGAAGGAGATAT
>JAEEIQ010000005.1 GCA_016281435.1 Bacteroidales bacterium | reverse complement strand
GTTGTCGAAGACCAGCTCTTCCATCTGGTTGACCTGCTTGCAGTTCTGGGTGAGGATAAAGGTCATCCTAGTCGCGGAGGCGTCGACCCTCATGTTTATGTCGCTGTTCACTATCCTGATGCTCCTGATACCTCCTGCACTGGTCGAAGAGTTCAGCGAGATGAGGTTCTTGTTGTATTTCCAATTGAAGCGGCAGCGGTCGAAGTGGAAGCGCGCGGCCAGCGAAGTCGCGGCGGAATTGAGCATGAAGCCGACGACGGAAGCGCTCCTGGCGTCGAAAACTATGTTCCTGGCCACGAAGGATTTGTCATGGATAGGGGTCGCAACCTTGAACCTTACCGTGACAGGCTTGGAATTGTACCGGCTGACTATTATCGCATCGGAGGGCAGCGCCCCGCCTGTGAGGGCGAAATTGCATCCGGCTCCGGCTTCGAGGAAGCATACTTTTCCTCCTGAGGGGATCGCAGTCTCGAGGACCTGGTCTGCGGATACCGCCTTGAGGGAAACGGCATCTCCGTTCGATGCTTTGGAGTACTCGATACCGGCTATCGTGATCTTTTCCCCGCTGTTCCAGACCCCGAGCAGGTCATCTTCTTCCAGCACGGGGGCCGGGCCTGTCAGTTCCGTACGTATCGTCACCATGCGGCTGAAACCTTCGGCGGAAACGGCCAGCACGGAAATGTCCTTCGACGAATCCGCAATCAGGGTCGAGCGGGTGGCCGACGACGGGGCGGTCACCGCCAGATACTCCCCTTCCATGACGGCCGTCCACCCTGCAGGGGCCATGATTACCGTGGATGAGACTCCCGAAGATGTAACCTTGAACTGTTTCTTCTCCGAGAAATAGAAAGGCTGCAGTCCGTCGGCCCCGTCTATGGAGAACAGGAACGACGGGACCACGGGAAGTTTCAGGACATCCCCGTTCCTGCGGGTAAGGACAAGCTTGCCGTCTTCCAGGGCGACATTGCTGAAGAAAGTATCAGGAACGGTCTCCGGCAGGGCCCTGACGGGCTGCCCGGAAGCATCCTTGACCCTTTCGAACGCTTTCCCGCCGTCGAGGGACACCGTCCAGAACCCGGAAGCGTCGACTCCGAAAACCGGCTTTACGAAGTCCACTCCGCCGGCTCCGACTTTCCTCCCGTCGGAAAAAGTCACGTAGGTGGGTCCATTGCCGTAGTCCGACATCCACCATCCATCGGGGTCCACGGTAAGTACCGGGGCCGCGCCGGCCGGGACGGCACCCTTCGAAAGGACAATTTCAGTGTTGTCCGAAAGCTTTATGGTCCAGGAATCCTCGTTTTCGGCAACCGAGTTGACCGTCGCTCCTTCGGCGACAGCCTGTACGAGCGCAATCTCCGCATTCAGGGCATCCAGCGTTTCCTGCAACGAAACGACGCTGCCGCTGAGGGCCTCCTTCCTTTCTTCCAGCCAGGCGAGGTCGCTGCAGGAGAACGCCAGGGCGGCTGCGCATATGACAATCAGATATCTTTTCATGGCCATGCGTCAGTTAAGTGAAACTTCTATCCCCGCCACGGCGGCAAGTCCGCTCCCGGCTACGGCCACGAGACTCACGGTTCCGGACGCGGCGCCTCCCGATGCCGGGGCCGTAATCTTCAGCGAGGAACCGTCAAGGGCCGCTTTCCACCCGTCAGGGCAGGCCGTAAAATGCGATGCGGCGCCTTCCACCACGACCGCGAAACTACGGGTCTGCCCGGCGGAGAAGGACTGAACTCCGGTAGTCCCGGTACTGCACACCAGAGCGCCCGCGACGGGGACTGAAAGGGTCTGCCCGTCCCGGAAGGTGATATCCATGTACCCGCCTCCGAAGCTGATGTCCTTGAATATCGAACTGGTCACGGTCCCCGCGGAGGCGGCCTTCACCGGGGCGCCGGACGCGTCCTTGACCGCAATGAAGGAATTCCCTCCGTCGAGCGAGACGGTCCAGAAGCCGGACGCATCCGCGGAAAAGACCGGGGTCACCACGGCCATTCCGACGGCGTTCACCT
Organism: Bacteroidales bacterium; assembly: GCA_016281435.1. Next base: position 7,809 of record JAEEIQ010000005.1, on the reverse strand, counting down.
TAGCTCCGGAGGCGTCGAGTATGAACTGCATTCCGTTCCCGTAATCAGCCATCCACCAGCCGTCCCCGTCCACCCCGACCGTGGGGACGACCGTTTCGCCCGCCGTTCCCTGGCTGAGGGTCATGGTCCCGCCGCCGTCAAGGGCCAGCTCATAGCGTCCTCCGCTCTTGGACACGGCCATGACAGTGTGCCCGGCAAGGAGCCGTTTCACCGCATCCACTTCGGTCCCCAGGTCCGAAAGCTCCGATTCCATCCCGCTTATCTTGCTCTCGTCTCCGGAGATGCGACCCTCAAGTTCATCCATCCCGGACGAACAGGATGCGAGCGCAAGCGCTGCAATAATGATATATACCTTTTTCATCTATTTAAGCGAATTTACCCACGCAGGAACGGCTCCGAGGCGCTTCCGCAGCTGGGCTTCATACAAGGATCCGATATCGACGGGCGAGCCGTTGGATTCATCCACCGTGATGGTCGAGGGATCCGAGGTAACGCTCCCGCCGTGCATTCCCACCAGGATGGGCTTTATCACGTACATTGCCGTGGAGGCCGACCACCAGCTGAAACTGCCGGGCCATGAGTTCGTGGAATTGAAGTTCCAGAACACGAGATCCCCCATGTGGTTCGGCATGTCATCCACGCCGCCGCCCTGACGATGGCTCAGGAACCCACCCTCGCAGCAATCGAAAAGGCTCACCCTGGACTGCCGGCCGTGCGATTCGAACCCTGCGTCCTTGCCCCAGACGCAGCGCCAGATCACGTTTGCGCAGCTTTCGTACGAGAGGCCGGGGCCGTGGTACGATCCCGCTCCGTAGAGTGTGGTCTTTGCGCTGTACGCAGGATTGTAGCTGTGCACAAGGCCGTCGGATGTATCGGTGACCTTCCCTATGAAGGTGAAGGATTGCCGGCCGACACGGGCGTTATTGTGGCCGCGCCATCCGCTGATTCCTATGTCGTACATCGAATTGTTCGCGCCGAATGTCATCGAGCAGACCTCGCTGACGCCCTCGAAATCGCAGCGGCGCAGCCAGCTGTCCGTACAGTAGTAGAAGATCAGCGGCTTGTAGGCCCCGTCCGGGATCCAGCTGCCGTGATGCACGAAGTCGTTGACGTTGCGGCCGACGAAGGTGATGTCCTCGACGCCTATGCCCGTGCCGTGCGTGAATGTCGGCAGGTAGAAGTCCTTCGACGCGTCTATGTCGTGCATCAGCGGCTCGACGAAGGTCACTTTGTTCCCGCTGACGGACTTGATCTGGTGATATTCGCGCAGCGAGATGCCGCTCGTCAGGATGTCCCAGGACGAGCCCGGGGTGAGCCCCTTGAATTCGGCGGTAATGTAATCCTTGTCCGCTATGACCGCACGCAGGCACACCCAGTCCCCCGCTTTCAGGGAACCCGCCGAAGCCAGGGTCACGGTGAAGTCCCCCCTGGAGGCATCCGCAGCCACTTTCGGGGCCGTTGTCATGCGCGCGTCGGAGGCGGAATCGATGGTGGTGCCGATGAAGGAGAAAAGCCATGAAGATGAGTACATGCCCGTTGAAGGGGAGGTATAGTTGGCGTGGTTCTGGGGAAGGAGCATCCCGTCCATGACGATGCGCGTCTTGTCCCGGCCGGCCCCCTTGAGCACGAAACGGCTGCCGTTGACGCGGAGGGTCTGGCTGTCCGGGTGGCCGTCGGCATTCATGTAAACCTTGTCGTCATCGGTGTACAGTATATATTCCCCTTCCGGGAAGTATATGATCTTGCGGGCGTCCGCCCCGGCCGTGAAGGTCAGGTATGTCGCCGTGACCGAGGGGGATCCGAACGCGGCCGTAAGGCATTTGATGACGGCCTCGCGGTCGTTCTTCCCGTCATTCGGGACAGCTCCGTAGTCGCAGACGTTATAGACGGTGTAACCGAGGCCCCAGACATCCGGCGGGGCGCTGAGCCCGTGGTCGTAGCCGGCCCAGGAGAAGTCCGGGAGGATGTTCGCAGGGCTTCCGGAAGCGAAGTCGTTCCAGGTCTTGCATGTGGAGATGTCCGGCGAAGAGGGGTCGTACGTGAAATTGAAGGTGTAGTTCCGAAGGAGCCCGGCATCTGTCGTGACCGCCAGGGTGATCCCGTAAGATCCCGCCTCAGCGCCTTCCGGGGCGGTGAAAGAAATGTCCTCATCCGTCAGCGCCGCCTTCCAGCCGGACGGAACGACGAAGGAGGCGGCCGCCACCCCGCTGACCGTGGCCTGCCACGACAGGGTCTCCCCGGAGCGTATCGTGGTCCCCTGTGAAAATGCGACTTCCACGGGTTCTTTCCTGAGGACCGGGACCGTAACGGACGAGCCGTTCTTCAAGGTAAAAACCACTACAGAACCGTTTTCGTCGGGGGTTACGGAATCGAAAAAGGACCATTCGGCCAGATACTCCGTACCGTCCGTGGCGCTCATCGGCTTCCCGGCGGCATCTTCGATCCGCTTCCAGCTCGCGCCCCCGTCCGTAGAGTAGCGCCAGCAGCCATCATCGCCCACACCGACTTCCAGCCCGGAGTTTATAGTCCCGTGCACCGGAGAGCAGCCGGGAATCTCCGTGTAGCTGACGCCTCCGTCCACGGACATGGTCCATTTCCCGTCCGCCGAGACGCCGACGAGGGGCATCGAGGCGGTCATCTTGTGGCCGAAAAGTATTTCGGCGCTCCGCCCGTCCGAGAAACTGATTGCATATCCGGTCTCGGAGGGGATGCAGTCGACTATGTACACTTTCCCCGAAAGGACTTCCTCGAGCGCCGTGACGTTGCCGGAGGCAGCCTTGACCGCGGCGCTGACGTTGCGCATCTTCAGCTCGATGCGGTCCAGATCCCTTTCCAAGGGCTCCGTATCGGTGCAGGACGAGCACAGAAGAGGGAGGGCCATCATGCTGATGGCAGCCGCTTTCCTGAAATATTTCATTCTTTCCATGTTCATTTTTACAAAAATAGCATTATCGGGATGCGGATGGTTGATAATTTGCGAAAACAATATGTCGAAAAACGAAATATTGGTTCAAAAGAGAATCATTTGATTATATTTGCGAACGAAACGCTAAACTAATTAACCATTACTCAAACTATTTACTAATACCGTGTTAGTTATTAAAGATTTTACTATATGGGGGGGTGAGAAGCCCCTGTATAGCGCGCCAGAACTTCTGACCTTCTCCATTTCAACAAAACGTTGTCTCTGCGCTTCCGATTGGAACAACGGCTCCATTCCGGACGGTGAAGAAAATGACATGGGTTCAATCTAAACTGCAGGGACTATGAAAAAGACTATCTTGTTTGCGGGACTTCTTCCCGCCGCCGCAGCCTTCATGATTGCCGGCTGCACCGCAGAACTCAAGGAAAACCGCACGGAGGAAGCCGTCTCGAAAGGCACTCCCGTCACCCTCTACGTCGAAGACAAGGAATGGCTCCCCGAAGACGGAACCTCCCGCTCCGTATACGAACCCGGCGTCGGGATCCACCTGACGGGGACGGAGAATATCGGCCTGTTCTACTGGAATACGGGAACATCAAAACTCGTCGGAAGCGAAAGCAATTACTCAATAAAAGCTGAGCCTTCCGGAGCCGGAATCTATACTTTCACCAACCCCGGTGCAGCCGAGGATGCCCCCTGGTATTCAGTAATGCCTTACTCGAAAAACTGCGTACGCACTTACTCATCAAGCAATCCTACTCAGTTGCAATTCAGGGTAGGCCCCACGCAGTATCCCGAAGCCAACTCTTTCGACCCTATGGCCGATATACTAATCGGAAAGCCTTTTACCACTGCCGACGGGACCGGCACCATCACAGCTTTCAAGAGAATGGTGGCGCCTTTCAAACTTAACGTCACCGGACTTGAAGACAGTGAGAAAATTTATGCGGTAACGCTTGAACTCGAAGGGGATCCAGCCAACAAGGACAACTCAATAACCGGACAATTTATTGTGACACCTTCTGACGAATATGACGGGATGAGCATCTCTTCTGTTTCAAGTGCTGCGAAGGGAAGAAAGATCAGTGCAATCTATGGTACCGGCCTGACAAAGAGTGGGGATGGATGGCCTGTTTGGTTAACGGTAAAGCCAATCACTGTTGCAGCCGGGACGAATGTTACCCTTACTGTTACCACGGCCGATGCCACCTACACAAGGACCGCCAGCCTTCCTGCAGAAAAGACCTTCGCCAATGACAAGATCAACACTCTTACTTTCAACATCAAAGGATCCGGTTTTTCGTCTAGCGAAACCCTCTTTCAAGATTTTACAAAACAGGCCGTTTCAACTGGAAGCATTTCGCTTAAAGCTTCGAACGGTACTGTTTACAACTGGACTCTGAGCAGTGCCAATCAATGGACCGCCGCGAACTCTGACGGCAACAGCGGAATGCCCAATGCACTGAACTTGCCGAAGAATTCTTCGCTCACAATCCCGTCCTTTGCCGGGAAAGTCATCAAAAATGTACGCTTGTTCCTTCATCCATGCGCATCGATCACTTCCGGGACCGGAGGAGCATCGTTGTCGACAATTAGCCTAAAAGACGGGAACGAGACCCTTAGCACTATCGGTAATGCAGCCTTGGTAACCGTCGAACCCAAAAAAGGTGGCTACTGGAACGGAGGCATTATCGACATAGGTCTTCCCGATGGATATACCGATCTCAGCGGACTAACCCTGGCAGTTGCGGTTAATAATGTTGTAGCATCTGCAATGCTTTTCACAACTGCCGCCTCCGGGGACAATCCGTACGATCACTACGCCAGATTCCTGAATGGTGAGGACTTGACAATAGGCGGCACCGTCTATAACAAGAATACGCACACGTACGGCTTGTTCAGTATCCAGGGAAAAAACCATGCAGCATTCACGAATGCAATTGCCGATAAAGACATTCTGTTCCTTGATTATGACGAGAACAACGCATCTCCGTACACTTTGACCCTGACCTCAAACATGGTCCTCGGGGGGAAAGCCATAGTAGGAAGATATGCCAATCATCAGCCTGTCATTGACGGAGTAACCGGCACCAAAGGCCTGAAACCTACGGGAGATATGGCGTTCAAGAATGTGGGGTTTTATGTGAAAGGCAACTTCCTGACATCCGAAAATCTCACGGCGAATGCAAGCCTGGCCTTTGAAGACTGCTCGGTAGAACATACCACCGACAATGCCTTCATCTTCGAGAACAATCCGACGTATGATTTCTCGAACTTATACTTCAAAAACAGTTTATTCCTCCAGCCGACCTCAGGGTATGGTCTATTTGCTATTGGATCTGCGACAAAGACAAATCAAGTTCTGTCTTACGCGACATTTGATATAGAGAACAGTGTTTTTGCATGCACGGCTTTGGACACATTGCCAGCAACAGGAAGACTGATTAATATTTACGTAACTGCTGTGGGCACTACAAAAGAGAACCCTCTTTATGTGGAAAGTCCGTACTTGAAAATCAATTTTAGTCACAATACCGTTTATAACCGTATCGGAGACTGCATAGTTGTCAGAAATCCTATCCAGGCAAATCTCGATTATAATGCATTAAAGGCCGACACGAGGGAGGTCAGGAATGTGTATATCGTTTCTTTTGGAGGAGGGGGTACAGGTTCTTTAAGTCCTGATACTTCCACTTTAAGTTATAACTGGACTTTAAACACAAGCGCGACTGCCGGAAAAGGCATTGGCGACGTAGTCAGCACTTACCAATCGGTCTTTACTAGAACCGGTAGCTTGTGGAGGAAGACCAAGGACGGGGCCGCTGACATTTTCCAGAACACGGCAAATCCGTCTATCGGCTACCTTCCGATAGACCCGACGGTGGTGACCAACGGCGCAGGAGCGACGTATTCGACCAAGCTCTGGAGAACCTGGGAATAGGGCCACGGACCCGGCGCGGCGGCTTGAGTCAGCCGGGCCGATGAACGGAGGGCGGTGCCGCGCGGCGCCGCCTTTCTTCATTAGCTTGGGAGCCAGTCTGTCCGGGAATCCGGCTTCTTTTCCGGATGGAATGGCCCAAACGCCCTGCCCGTCCTGAGGAGTTCGAAGGCAGGAGGTCAACTAAATCAAGAGGGGGGCGGCCTCTTTCTCTTCCGGGCCTATGGAGCGGCGGGGGCCGTCCGGCAGGCCGCAGCTGCAATTCGTTTTGTGAAGGAGACGGCGCTAGAGGCTGCTTAGGGCATGGTGCACGCCCAAAACCAGGCCCGAAGGGGTGGGTTCTGGGAGTCATGCAGCCCCAGAAGGCACTGTGCCGGGGGTCGACGCCCAAAACGAATTGCACGAGAGGGAGAGACGAGCCGGCGGCCTGGCTACCTGCCGGCTTGAAGCCCACTATTCAGTCAGCCTTCCCTCCTTCCCTCCTTCCCTCCTTCCCTCCTTCCCTCCTTTTCCCCGTCAATCTTATGCAATTTGCGCAACGTCATCGCAAAAAACGAAAAACAGCACTGACCAACCGCAAAAAACGCAGAAAATGTTGGGATGTACGGACATTTTTTTCTAATTTGCAGCGAAACTGTAACTAAAGTTAAATAACCAATATGCGAACCTATTCGAAGTATCTTTCGCCCGACATCCTCGAGAGTCTTTACGAGGAAGAAGGGCTGCTCTGCATCTCCGACTGGAACGACGGTTCCCTCGACAAAGATGAAAACAACGATCTCGGAACATTCTAAATCTGCAAGGCCATGAAAAAGTACATCATTCTTCTTCCCGTCCTTGCAGCAACCCTGCTCGCGACGTCATGCAACAAGGCGGAGAATCCCGCCGAGAACACCTCTGCACCTGTACAGGGCGAGATCTGCACCCTGTATGTACAACCCGGCGAATGGACGGAGGACGGCACCCGCTCGTCCTTCAACCCCTCCTCAGGCATATCCCTCAGCGGCAACGAGCTGATGGGCCTCTTCTACAAGCAGGACGGAAAGGTCAACGGCAGCACGGGCAACTACGCCATCAAGGCCGAGCCGGCCGGAGCCGGAGTCTACACCTTCACCAATCCCGGCGCCGAAGCATCCAGCCCCTGGATCGCCCTCATGCCCTACTCCTACAACTGCATAAGGTCCACGCCGTCCGCGGCCCCGACCAGCGCCCAGTTCCGCATCGGCCCCATCCAGTATCCCGGAGACAACACCTTCGACCCGATGGCCGACGTGCTTGCCGGCAAGCCGTTCACGACTTCCGACGGGACCGGGACTATCACCGCCTTCAAGAGGCTGACAGCGCCCGTACGCATCGACATCACCGGCCTTGAGGACAGTGACAAGATCTACGCCGTCACACTCAAGTTCTCCGGCGTGCCCACCGATTACACCAACACTCTGGTCGGCCAGCTGAACCCGGCGATCGAGGACTCCTATGCCGACACGAAGGTCGTCAACGTAACTTCCTCGACAGTCGGCCGCGCCCTCAGCGCGATCTACGGCGGCGGACTTCCGAAGAACGGCAGCTCCTGGCCGGTCTGGGTCACCCTCAACCCCATCACAATCGAAGCTTCGACCACGCTCACCCTCGAAGTGACGACCGGAACGGCCACCTACACCCGCACCATCACCTTCCCTTCCGACAAGGAACTCGTGGTCGACAAGATCAACACCATGTCGGTGAACATCAAGGGCGACGGATTCACTTCCTCCGAGACCGTCATGCAGGACTTCACGAAGCAGGCTGTCAGCGCCGGTTCCATGAGCCTTACCGCATCGAACGGAGCCGCTCTGACCGTGAGCACCACAGGCACCAGCCAGTGGACCGCCGCATCCGACGACGGAGGCTCCCTGCACCCCGACGCACTCAAGATGCCCAAGACCTCGAAGATGACCATCCCCGCCGT
>JAEEIQ010000032.1 GCA_016281435.1 Bacteroidales bacterium | reverse complement strand
ACACTTCGGTGTCGAGCACGAGGACGTTGACGTTCTCACCGCTGGCGAGGACGTGGTCGAGTCCGCCATAACCGATGTCATAGCTGGCTCCGTCACCGCCGAATATCCACTGGCTGCGGGCCGGGATATAGGCCTTAAGTTTCAGCAGGGACTTGCAGGTGTCGCAGCCGCATGCCTCCATGAGGGGAACCAGGGCGTCGCACACCTCTCTGGTGACAGCATAGTCGCCGCGGTTCTCAAGCCACTTCGTGAAGAGAGCCTTCATTTCGTCGGTGCAGCATTCGCAGCTAAGGCCTTTCTCCATGAGGGAGGCGACGGTCTGACGGATGCGTTCGGAACCGAGGCGCATGCCGAGGCCGAACTCGCAGAAGTCCTCGAAGAGGGAGTTCTGCCACGCCGGGCCGTGGCCGGCGGCATCCGTGCAGTACGGGGATGCCGGGAAGGAGGCCCCGTAGATGGAAGAGCATCCGGTGGCGTTCGCGATCATCATGTGGTCGCCGAACAGCTGGGTGATGTTCTTGATGTAAGGGGTCTCGCCGCAGCCTGCGCAGGCGCCGGAGAACTCGAACAGGGGCTGGGCGAACTGGGCGTTCTTCATGTTGGCCTTGGGATCGAGCACCTTCTTGTAGCCGATCTTGGAGTTGAGCCAGTCGAAGGAAGCCTGCTCGGCAGTATTGTCGATATAAGGCTTCATCGACAGGGACTTGTCCTTGCTGAGACAGACATCGACGCAGTTGCCGCAGCCGGTGCAGTCGTCGACCGAAACCGCAAGTGCGTACTTGTACTCCTTGAGGTTGGCCTTGCCGTCGGCCATCTTGACGCCGGCGGGAGCGGCGGCAGCCTCGTCGGCCGTCAGGAGGAACGGGCGGATCGCAGCGTGAGGGCAGACGAATGCGCAAGTGTTGCACTGGATACAGGTCTCGGGGTTCCAGACGGGAACGTTGACGGCCACTCCCCTCTTCTCGAAAGCGGCGGTGCCGTTCGGCATCGTACCGTCCTGATAGGGCAGGAACGCGCTGACGGGCAGAGAGTCACCGCACTGGGCATTCACGACGTCAGCTATCTCCTTGACGAAAGGAGTCGCGAGGCGGTTGACGTTGGGATTGACGAACTTGGCGCTGATCTTCTCCCACTCGGCAGGGACCTTGACCTCGACGTACTCGCCGCCGCGGTCGATAGCCGCATAGTTCATGTTGACGACATTTTCGCCCTTCTTGCCGTAGCTCTTCAGGGCGGCGTCCTTCATGTACTTGACTGCATCTTCGGCAGGGATGATGCCGGTGATGCGGAAGAAAGCGGACTGGAGGATGGTGTTGGTCCTTCCGCCAAGGCCGATTTCAGCAGCGATCTTCGTGGCGTTGATGATATAGAGGCGGATGTGCTTCTTGCCGATGACGGACTTGACGTGGTCGGGAATGCGCTCGAGGGTCTCCTTCTCGTCCCAGAGGGAGTTCAGCAGCAGGGAGCCGCCCTCCTTGATGCCCTTCAGGACGTCATATTTCTCGAGATACGACGGGACGTGGCATGCCACGAAGTCAGGAGTGCCGACAAGATAGGGGGCTTTGATCGGAGCCTTGCCGAAACGCAGGTGCGAGCAGGTGTATCCGCCGGACTTCTTGGAATCGTAATCGAAGTAGGCCTGGCTGTAAAGGTCGGTGTGGGTGCCGATGATCTTGATGGTGTTCTTATTGGCGCCGACGGTGCCGTCGGAACCGAGTCCGTAGAACTTGCACTCGGTCGTGCCGGGCTTGACGATGGAGATCTCTTCCTTGACGGGGAGGCTCTTGAAGGTCACGTCATCGACGATACCGATGGTGAAGTCGGCCTTGGGGGCCTTGCGCTCGAGGTTGTCGAACACCGCGACGATCTGGGCGGGAGTTGTGTCCTTCGAGGACAGGCCGTAACGGCCGCCGATGATCAGCGGAGAGTTCTCCTTGCCCTGGAACAGGGAACGGACATCGAGGAAGAGGGGCTCGCCGGGGGCTCCGGGCTCCTTCGTGCGGTCGAGAACCGCAATCTTGCGGACGCTCTTCGGAAGCACCTTCAGGAAGTACTTCTCGGAGAACGGACGGTAGAGGTGCACGGAAACGAGGCCGTACTTGCGCCCTTCGGCCGCAAGGTGGTCGATGGTCTCCTTGATGGTCTCGGTGACGGAACCCATCGCGACTATGACGCACTCGGCGTCCTTGGCTCCGTAGTAGGAGAAAGGACGGTACTGGCGACCGGTCTTCTCTCCAATCTCACCCATGTAGCGGGCGACGATGTCGGGAACGGCTTCATAAACCTGGTTGCGGGACTCGACAGCCTGGAAATAGACATCTCCGTTCTGGGCGGTACCCCTCGTGACGGGAGTCTCGGGATTGAGGGCGCGGGCACGGAAGTTCTCCAGAGCCTTCTCGCTGACCATCTCGCGGAGGTCATCCTCGTCCAGGGCCTCTATCTTCTGGATCTCATGGGAAGTGCGGAATCCGTCGAAGAAGTGCAGGAAGGGGATGCTGCTCTTGATGGTGGAAAGATGCGCCACCGCGGCCATGTCCTGGGCTTCCTGGACGGAGCCGGAAGCAAGCATGGCGAATCCTGTCTGGCGGCAGGCCATCACGTCCTGATGGTCACCGAACATGGAAAGGGCGTGCGATGCAAGCGCGCGTGCCGAGACATGGAATACTGTCGGCAGCATTTCGCCCGCAATCTTGTACATATTGGGAATCATCAGGAGCAGACCCTGGGAAGCGGTGAAGGTGCTCGTAAGGGCACCCGCCTGGAGCGATCCGTGGACGGCGCCAGCGGCACCGGCTTCGCTCTGCATCTCGGTAACTTTCACAGTCTCTCCCCAGAGGTTCTTTTTTCCGTGGGCGGCCCACTCGTCGATATTCTCCGCCATCGTGGAAGAAGGCGTGATCGGGTAGATGGCAGCGTGCTCGCTGAACAGGTACGCGATGTTGGACGCGGCCTGGTTGCCGTCACAGGTGATGAATTTCTTTTCTTTTGCCATAATTTGAGTTGAAAAATATTTGAATTGTTTACGATTTCTCACAATCAAACAAATTTACACATTATTTTTGATAATCCGCTTTTTTTTGACAAAAAACCTCGGCGCCGCGCACCGAGGTCGATTCTAGTCATATCCGATAAGCTTTCATATACCGCAAAACGATCACTGGATTCCAGAAACGGACACTTCCGATCCGGCGGAAATGCGGCGAACAAGGCCCTGAAGGACGGCGCCGGGACCGATCTCCAGGAATTCCGAAGCCCCGTCGGCGACCATGGCCTTTACGGTTTGGGTCCAGCGCACGGGCGCGGTCAGCTGCCTGAGGAGATTATCCTTGATGCGGACGGGGTCAGTCTCCGCGGCGGCGGAAACATTCTGGTATATGGGGCAGGCGGGAGCCTTCACTTCCGTCGCCCCTATGGCGTCGGCGAGTTCCCTGCGCGCAGGCTCCATGAGAGGAGAATGGAATGCGCCCCCTACCGGCAGCGGCAGTGCCCTCTTCGCGCCGGCGTCTTTCAGCAGGGCGCAGGCGGCTTCCACCGCTGTCTTCTCACCGGAAATCACGACCTGTCCGTCGCTGTTGTAGTTGGCCGGGACGACCGTACCATCCACTTTGGCACAAATCTCTTCTATGAGGGACGTCTCAAGACCAATGATGGCGGCCATACCTCCGGGAACGGCCAGGCAGCAGCGCTGCATGGCGGCGGCGCGGGCGGCGACAAGCCTCAGGGCATCGGGAAAAGAAACCGCACCGCATGCCGCGAGGGCGGAGAACTCTCCGAGGGAATGACCGGCGACCATGTCCGGCGCAGGCAGCCCCGAGCAAAGCGCAAGCACGGCGGAGTGCAGGAAAACGGCCGGCTGGGTGACATCCGTGGCGCGCAATTCCTCATCCGTGCCGCTGAACATCACATCCGTAATGCGGAAGCCCAGGATCCCGTTTGCCTCCTCCATCAAGGCCCGGGCACGGGGATTGTTCTCAAACATATCTTTCCCCATTCCGGGGAACTGGGACCCCTGTCCGGGGAACACGTAAGCCTTCATAAGCGTTTTGTTGAATATACAAGGCACAAAAATACAAAAATTAGCTATATTTGCACTCCCATTGCCCCTGTAGTTTAATGGATAGAATTTCGGATTCCGGTTCCGACGATAGGCGTTCGATTCGCCTCGGGGGTACGAAAACACCTAAGCAGCGGCTGCGCCGATGACCAACTTCTACAAACTCACCCTCCTCCACTTCAACGACCCTGCGGTCGCCAAGGCCTGGAACGAGATGGAAACCGGGCAATTATCCCCATATCTGCATTACCGGTACATGAGTTTCATCTGCAGATACACAAGTCTCTATACTTTCTACCGCCCGCGCGTCGCCTGCATTTCGGACAGTGCCGGCAAGATAGTGATGATGGTACCCCTGAAGGGCAGTTTCACCCTCGGCTATTTCAAGATGCTCGGAGACATCCAGGGCTGCGACCGGACCGACGCACTGTACCATCCTTCACTGAGCGAGGCGGAGCGGGACGAAGCCACCAGGTTCTTCTACGGCTCTATGCGGTGCAAGATGAAGCTGTACAGGCTCCAGGAAGGCTCCCCCATGGTCTCCATGGCCCCGAATGACAGGATAGAAGCGGCAGGGACCAATCCATATGTCCGCATCGCGGTGCCGGCGGACCATGAGGCTCACCTCAAGAGCCTCTCCCCTTCCGTCAGGCAGAACCTCCGCACCGCCTACAACAGGATGCGCAGGGACGGCAAGGAATTCACATCCGAGATTCTCGGAGGGGACGTTCCCGTCAGCAACGCGGTATGGAAGGAAATAATGGACCTGTATTTTACGCGCCTGTTCAGCAAATACAAGAAGGCAAAGGCCTCCGACCCGTTTTCGCTCCTGCGCTGGAAGATAATATATTACCGCCTCAAGCACGACACCCTTTCGCTGAAGGAACTTCCCAACGCGCGGCATATCCTGCTACGGGATTCAGGGCGGCTGGTCGCGTTCATGTCCGGCTTCCTTACGGCAGACGGCAGCAGCCTGACGATTCCCAGACTCGCCATAGACGGAGGGTACAAGTTCTACTCCCCGGGATATATCCTTCTGGACCAGGCGCTCCGCCTGCTCGAAAAAGAGGGCACCGTCACCGAACTCGACATGAGCCGGGGTGACGAGAAATACAAATTCGACATGGGGGGCAGCCCCTACATCACCACGGACCTGAAGTTCAGGTCAATCTAACGCATAGACGTTGGCGATACGATACAGGTCTGTCACCTGTTTCTGCTTCGGGGGCAGGCTCATGTAATCCTCTCCGAACTCGACACGCAGGACATCGTCCCAGCAGGCTGGCGCCATGAACAAAGATCCCTCGAATGGAAGCTCCACATACTCGTCGAACCATGAGGCCTCGAAAAGGCGGTCAGTGTCCGCGCAGCCCAGCTGGGCCATGTGGGAGGACTTGCGGGGAGCGGCGAGAAGCAGTGTGGTAATGTAATCCTTCGCGAAAACGGAAGGGTCTATCTGTTTGAGACGCGGATGCAGGCGGGAATGGAAGAAAACCTTGAGCTTGTGCTTCAGGGGCATGGCCGCTTCGATGGCGGCGTGCACTCCGCGGCACCTTCGGCCCAGGGCCAGAAGATGGTTGAAGCAGCGGTACAGGCTCTCATACCCGGCATGATCGTCAGGAACATAATCAAGGGGGAAGATATCCAGCCAGACACCGGTGTTGATCCCCGGATCGTGCCAGGGAGATGTGCTGACCAGCCGGGTCTGCTTACGGTCGACAACCCTTCCGAAAGCAATCCAGACGTCTTCGCAGTTTTCCCTGCAGAGGAATTCGAAACGATCCGACTTGTAAGTCTGCGTGAAACGCACGTAATCCTCACGGGGCATGACAAGGTCGATGTCGTCGTCCCAGGGGATGAACCCCTTGTGGCGCACCGCACCGAGAAGGGTGCCATATGACATTGAATAACGTATCCCGTTCCGACGGCAGAAGCGGTCGACGTCTTTCAGGATCTCCAGGCTTCTGGAATGCAATTCTTCGAGTGAAAGGGCTCTCATATCTCAAAAACATGGGTTCCGCTCCTCCACAGCTGCTGCACGAGGGACATTTTCAGGACCTCCTCGCGGGTCAGTTTGTAGAAACGGTCGTCGCCGTCGAAAACGTGGCCTATGAAATCCTTGATCTCATAACGCAGGCCTTCTCCGGCAAAAGGATAGAAAAACTTCTTGTTCTGGTTCTGGTCTTCGAAACGGATTTCGAAATAATCCGTCTTCCACCACGGAGCGGGGACATAAGCGTATCCCTTGGTCCCGGAAACCACAAGGTTGCCTTCCGTCTTTGCCCCGAGGCCGACCTGGATAGAGGCCACGGCGTTGTCATAAAGGAAAACAGCCTTCGTGTACAGGTCCACGCCGCCCTTCATCTTGGAGTAGAAATTGATGTTGCGCCAGTCGGTGCCGAAGAACTTGAATACGGGAAGAAGGGGGAAGCATCCGTTTTCGGTCATGCTGCCGCCGGACAGGCTGCCGTCCATCTTCGAAGAATTCTCGTCCGTAAGGGTGGTGATCGACGCGTTGACGTCGACTATGTCTCCGATAATTCCCGACTTGAGAAGGGACACCAGGTGGTTGAATGCAGGACAGTACGCCGTCTTGTGGGCGACCATCAGGACCAGTCCGCCCTTTTCCGCAAGGCCGTACAGACGCTCCGCCTCCGCAAGGCTGAGAACGAACGGCGTCTCGCAAAGCACATGCTTTCCGGCCTCCAGCGCACGCCTGCAATAATCGAAATGGGTGTAATGCGGAGATGCGACATACACGGCGTCGCAAGACGAAAGCAATTCTTCAAACGAAGAGGCGGCCGTCCCTATCCCGAATTCCTTACAGAAAGAACGGCTCTGTTCCATGTCAGGGTTCCAGACGGCGCTTATGATGTTGCCGTTGACTTCCCTGGATTCGGGGATGAAACGACGCGCGATGCTGCCGGTCCCGATGACACCGAGACGCAGGGAGGCTCTCTTCTCACGAAGCTGGGTGCTTGAGATGCCCTCCGTCCTTGGAAGATAAACGACTTCGCAGTATTCCTTAAGGTAATCGAAAGCCCCGACCCAGTCGGAACCGATCGCGAAGATATCGACGCCGTACTTCTGTATATCCTCGATTTTCTGGCCCTTGTACTCTTCAATGACGACCTGGTCCGCGAGCCCGGTCTCCCATACGGCCTTGATCCTGTCCGCAACGGGTTCAACCGTGTTCATCTTTCCCCTCTCGAGGTCGAAATTGTCGGTAGTCACCCCGACTATCAGATAATCTCCCAGGGCCTTTGCACGGCGCAACAGATTCAGATGGCCCTCGTGCAGAAGGTCGAACGTGCCGTAGGTTATGACTTTCTTCATTGTAATTCCAACTCCCGGATTCTCGCGGCGAGATCCCCAAGGTCCCGGTCCGTCTGCAATCCAAGATGAGAGATGCGGTAAAAGCCAGGAACGCTGCCCGGCATGATGAAAGTTCCGTATTTTTCTATCAATCCACGGAAGATCCTGCGCTCCGATGTATCAGATGTAAGGATCGAGGTGATGGCGCAGGAAGGGACCTCCGCCGGCATTTCCCAGCCATAACGGGCAACTTCGGCGCGGAAAACGGATGCACGGTGCCGGACCTTGGCGATGTTGGCGTCCTCTCCCCCTTCGGACTGCAGCTGGCGCAGGCGGGCGTTCAATTGCAGATATATGGTCGTAGCGGGGGAAAACGGGGTCTGCCCGCGGTGCAGGTTGTCGATATTGGTCTTGAAATCCCAATAGTATCCGTTCCGTGCGAAAGGATAGCCGGCAAGTCGTCCGCCCAGGCATATTATCGACAAGCCGGGAGGCACGTTGAGGCCTTTCTGGGTGCTGGTAAGGCAGATATCTATTCCGAGAGCATCCATATCCAGTTCTTCGGCGAGGAAGGAACTGACGACGTCCACGACAAGGGATACCCCTGCCCTGCGGCAGATTCCGGAGATCGCGGGAAGATTGAAAAGCTGGCCCGAAGATGTCTCGTGATGCTGGCAGAGCAGCACGTCCGGCTTCTCGCTGCGTATCGTTTCTTCAAGCAGGCCGTAGTCGATATCCTTGGCGAAAGGGACCTCGAAATGCACTGCAGGCACGCCATAATATGAACACAGATCCCACCAGCGGTGGCCGAAAGACCCTCCGTCTATCACTATGGCCTTCTTCAGGGTGCTGACGTAGTTCTCGACCACAGCGGACATCGCACCGGTGCCCGACCCGGTATATATGAGCACCTCTCCGTCCTTGCAATGGAAGAGTTCCTTCAGGATTGAAATGCTCTCAAGATTCGTTGCTGAGAATTCGGCCGTCCTCATGTATGGAATCGGGGAGGAACCGATAGCTGCAATCTCCGGGTCCAGATCGCCCGGGAAGACATACGAGTGAATTTTCATGGTTTCTGGTTCAGGACGCAAAGGTAGCAAAAATACTTTACATCGAGATAACTTTGTAGCGTCTCAGTATCTCTTTGTGCAGCCGCTCCATTTCCGGATGCAGCGCATAAACGATATCCGAGAACAGGATACGCGTGAGGTCGCTGAAGTCATAGAAAACGCTGCATGACGGCAGGCTCAGAAGAACTGCGGCCAGCGCCGGAACCTCAGGCAGGAAGCAGAAAGCGAGCACGATCCATATCAGATTCATCAGCGGCATGCCCACAAGGCGCACGCAACAACGTATCGAATTCTTGAACGCCCGGTCCGCCAGGCGGGAACTGATAATCTCAGCCGTCAGCCACACGGGAAGGCTGGCCATGGCAGACCACAGAAAATATGGTAGGGCTATGAGCCACTGGAGCAGTCCTCCGAAGATGCGCCATGCGCTGCGTCCGCGGCCGAACGAGAGGTAACTTACCTTCCTGCGCCTGCGCAGGTTGGACAATTCCGTCGTCTTGTAGACAAGGGCCTTCATCTCCCTTGGAAAACGCTCAGAGGCTTCTTCGACGCCTGAAACCAGCCCCTGTGCCGCCTTCAGCCGCCCGGCAAGGGAACCTCGGTAGCCGGCCAGAAGGAAGCGGACGAGGGTCCAGTTGTCCTCGTAGCGTTCATCGTCCTTCAGGCATATGATAAGGGATGAAAGCCGCCTGCGGAGTTCCTCGCTGAGCAGGCGGTAAATCTCCGCCTCTCCGGCATCCGGATGCTCCGAAAGTATGGCCCGGATTTCCATGGCCCTGCCCACATTCATCAAAAGCGTACCCCGGTAGCGGTAATAATCCCCGTACTCGAGCCCGACCGGAAGTATGTACACGGGGCCTTCCGTATTCCGTACGGCTTCCAGGGCGACACGGAATATCCCCTTCCTGATTCGAAGGAGGGAGTGTTTCGTACGATGCGTTCCTTCGCTATAGAGGCAGAAAGGATACCCGTGTGAAAGGATTTCGGATGCCTCGTGCACGGACCCCATGCCGCTTTTCAATGCATCCATGCCGTCCCTTTCACGGGGAATCGGAATGATTTTCAGCCATCTGAGCACCGCGGCGGCTGCGGGAGATTTGAAAATGTCGGCGCGGCTTCCGAACATGACCGGCCCGCGGAAGAGCAGCAGTATGTCCAGCGCATCCATCAGAGCGTTGCAATGGTTCGGGGCAATCAGGAGCGAACCGTCCTTCGGGATGTTTTCCCGCCCGACAATGCTGACACGGCGGAAACTACGGTACACACAGATGTCCACGACAGGCCGCAGGAGCCTGTAAGAAAGATTGTGCTTCCAGATCTCTGCCATTTCTATTTGAGGAATCCTGCCACGAAAAGGTTTATCACCGGCCGCAGCGGCGCATTCGTATAAAGGGTTATCATGTAAAGCTGTTCTCCGGCCGCAAGGCCCTTGGTATCGACCTTGAAACGAAGATCCGTCCTGCCTCCGGCCGGAAGGGCGGCGGGAAGGGATGGAACGGACACGGCCCGGTTGTCCGTCTCGACCTTATATATGACGAGGTCCGACTTGCCCTTGTTCACAAGGCGGAACGAGGCCTCGAAACGCGCGCCGGACGGCACGGGATCGAAGGACCAGGTACTGGAGTCGAAGACGGGAGATGCGGCGGCATCCCTCTTTGCCTTGTCCCATGAAGAGAAGTTCTCCTTGGTGGCGGCGGCAATGCCGACGCGCCCGAGGACTTTTCCCGACGAAACCAGTGCGGCCATGTACATGTTGCGTCCCCATCGGCTTCTGTCCGCGGCGACCGTATAGCGTATCTTTCCCGTGGAACCGGGGGCGACGGGGCCGTCGGAAACCAAAACAAGGCCGTCAGAGACGTCCTTGAAACTGATGCTCACCGATGTCTTCCCGAGATTCGCTACAGTAAACTCCCCGCTCCGCGTTTCGCCCTGTGACAAAGTACCGGCATTGATATCCGTGCTCTTGAGGCCGAGAGGGCCCATACGCACCGGGAACATTTCGGCAAGGGGCTTCTTCCTGTCGTGTACGACTCCCCGCAGGTGCAGTATCACCGGTCTTTTCATAGCCGTGACATATACGGTGAGGGTCTTGTCGAACGGAAATGCTCCCTCGTCATTGGAATAAGTGGCTTCGATCTTGCCCGAAGCACCGGGGGCAAGGGCCTCACGGGTCCATTTCACCCCGGTACATCCGCAGGAAGACACGACGGAGGTGACCGTTAGCTCCTCCTGCGATATATTGGTTATGGTAAAGGAGCATTTCAGGGGCCCGTCCTTCAGCGTCACGTCACCGAAATCGTGCACGGTTCGGTCCAGCCTGACCACCCCGCCGAAATCAGTCTGCGCCCGGAGGGACAAGACTGCTGCGAAAGAGAGCGCCAATATGAAGAGAATCTTTCTCATACTTTGCAAAGGTAACAACAAAAATCTTTCCATTATTATTTGCCTTTTCGATTTTACGGTGTTATTTTTGCACGGTTAACTGAAAAATTTTAGTTTATGGCACACAAAATTTCCGCAGACATCTGCGTTGCTTGCGGCACCTGCCAGGGCGAATGCCCTACCGGAGCCATCAAGGAGGGAGACGTTTACACCATCGATCCCGACGTGTGCATCGACTGCGGAACCTGCGTCGATGCCTGCCCGATGGGAGCCATTTCCCCCGCCGAGTAAGACCCGGCCAAATCAATACGGACTGACCCTTCGGGCCGGTCCTTGTTTTTTTATATAAAGCATAAACCATGTCCATAAAACTTACCGCCATCATGGCGATAGCGGCAATAGTGCTGCCCCTCTCCGCCAAAGACAAGTATCCCGCCCCCACGAAGACGGTCCTCCTCTACCCAGAGGGCCAGGCCTCGGGAAAAGGCATAGTCGAAAACGGAATCGAAATCACCCGCGGCGCCGGCGAATCCAACGGCTGGACAAAGATGGAATACAAGGACCCGACCCGCATGATGAAGGTCGGTGACGACGCCTTCATGGACATCTACATCCCCAAGAAATGCAACGGTCAGATGATAATCTGCTGCCCCGGCGGCGGATACAGCATCCTCGCGTTCATCAATGAGGGCAAGAACGTCGCCGCATGGACCCAGAAGAACGGCATAGCCCTCTGCGTGCTGCATTACAGGCTCCCGAACGGGCACTGCACCGTGCCCCTGACCGACGTGCACAACGCCTTCCGCTACTGCCGCGCCCATGCATCGGAATGGGGTATAAGGCAGATTGGGATCATGGGATTCTCGGCCGGCGGCCATCTTGCGGCGAGCGCCACCGTCCTGTGGACGGACGAAATCACGAGGCCCGACTTTTCCGTGCTCATCTATCCCGTGATAGACCTGCACCCCGGCATCCGGCACAGCGGAACATGCATCCAGCTGACAGGCGGGGAGGACGCACTCATGGAGCAGTATTCCCTGCAGAACCACGTGAATGCCCAGACGCCCCCGACTATCCTGCTGCTCTCCGCCGACGACAAGACAGTGCCGCCCGAAAACAGCATCCTTTTCTTCCGGAAGATGCAGGAGTACAAGGTTCCGGGCGAAATCCACATCTGGCCCACCGGCGGCCACGGCTGGGGGTTCACCACGACCGAGTTCGGGGTGGACAGGATAGAACCCTACAGGGCCGAGTTCTTCGCGACCCTGAAACGTTTCCTCGACCAGCAGAGGAAGGCTCTGGACTAGCTGATATTGATATCTTCGAGTTCCTCCTCGCTACGGAGGTTGCGGCGGATGAAATTCTGCCGCTCGACGGTGTTGTCCCCCATGTAGAACTCCATGATGTCCGCGATCGACTCCTCTTCGGCGAGGTTGACCTCGTCGAGACGCATCTGGTCACCGATGAAGTTGACGAACTCGTCGGACGAGATCTCGCCGAGACCCTTGAACCTTGTGATCTCGACCCCCGACTTCAAAGCCGCTATGGCCGCTTCTTTCTCTTCGATGGAATAGCAGTAGCGGTTCTCCTTCTTGTTACGCACGCGGAAAAGAGGCGTCTGGAGGATGTGGACATGGCCGCGGCGGATCAGATCCGGATAATACTTCATGAAGAAGGTAAGGACCAGCATGCGGATGTGCATGCCGTCGTCATCAGCATCAGTGGCCACTATAATGTTGTTGTAGCGGAGATTCTCGAGGTCGTCCTCCACGCCGAGGGCTGAGATGAGGAGGTTGAGTTCTTCGTTCTCGGCGACCTTCTTGCGGCTTTCCTTGTAGCAGTTTATCGGCTTTCCACGCAGGCTGAACACCGCCTGGAAATTGGCGTTGCAGGCCTTCGTGATGGTTCCGCTTGCGGAGTCGCCCTCCGTAATGAAGATGCTGGAACGCTCGATGTCGTCCGTGGTCTTGTCCGTGCGCTTGTCCCCGAGATGGAAGCGGCAGTCGCGCAGTTTCTTGTTGTAGACGTTGGCCTTCTTGTTGCGCTCGCGGGTCTTCTTCTGGATGCCGGAAATCTCCTCCCTTTCCTGCTGGGATGACTTTATCTTCTCTTCGATGACGGGGACTATGTCCTTGTGTATGGTGAGATAGTCGTCCAGCGCCTTGGACACGAAGTCGTTGACATAGGAGCGGATGGTCGGGCCGTGGTTGACTTCGCCGTGCCCCTGCTTCTCCCACATGTAGGTGGAACTTAGCTTGATCTTGGTCTGGGCTTCGAACTGGGGCTCCTGGATCTGGATGCTGATGGCTCCTACAACACCCTGCCGGCAGTCCTCGGGAGCATAGTTTTTCTTGAAGAACTCCTTGAGCGTCTTGGCGATGGCTTCCCTGTATGCCGCGAGGTGCGTACCCCCGTCGCGGGTATTCTGGCCGTTGACGAAGGAGGAAATGTTCTCACCGTATGCGTTGCCGTGGCTGAGGACTATCTCGATGTCCTCCCCCTCCAGATGGATGGGAGGATAGAGCGGCGCCTCGCTGAGATTCTCGTTCACAAGGTCAAGAAGGCCGTTCTCGGACTTGTATGCGGTGCCGTTGAGATACAGGGTAAGCCCTTTCTTGAGATAAGAATAGTTCTTTATCAGGGTCTCCACGTAGTCCTCGTGGAAATCGTATTTTCCAAAGATGTCCTCGTCAGGGGTGAAGACGACCAGGGTGCCGTCTTTTTCCTTGGACGGTCCCATGCCGCTGTCCACCAGTTCCCCCTGCTCGAAACGGGCCCAGGAAGACTCTCCGTCGCGGTAAGAGCAGACATAGAAAGTCTTCGACAGGGCGTTGACGGCCTTAGTGCCGACGCCGTTGAGACCAACCGACTTCTGGAAAGCCTTGTCGTCGAACTTTCCTCCCGTATTCAGGATGCTTACCGCCTTGACAACCGAACCGAGGGGAATTCCGCGGCCGTAGTCACGGACCGTAACCTCATGCCCCGCGATATCGATGCGGATCTGCTTTCCATAACCCATCGCGAACTCGTCGATCGAGTTGTCAACAATTTCTTTCAAAAGTACATAGATTCCATCACCCGGGTTGTTGCCGTTCCCGAGGCGCCCGATATACATCCCGGGACGCATCCGGATGTGCTTCACTCCTTCCAGGGTGCGGATATTGTCGTCGGTATAGTTGATTGCTTCTGCCATATACTGGTACAAACCGTTTCAGAACGCGCAAATTTAAGAAAAATAAAAAGATTTTGCTATATTTGTGAGTCAATACAACCATAAAATAACACGCATATATGAGAAAAAGAATCGTCATTTCAGCATTGCTTGCCCTCGCGGCAGGAATATGCTGCTTCGGAGCGAAGAAAACCACCGTGGTCGTCAAAACCGTGTTCTCCAACGGAGAGAAAAACTTCTGGCCTTTCGTTGAAAAAAGAGTCAGTTCAACGGCCAAAGCGCCTACGGCTCCCGGAGAAGAAATGACTTTCACGCTGAAGGATAACGGATACACATTCACCGCAAAGGCTGAAAAGGGTCTTACTACCAACTCAATAGCCGGCTTCCGGCTATCATCCGCAAAGGGTGACTACCTGGCCCTGCCGAATCTTCCCGGAATGGCGCTCACCAAGGTTGCCTACGTCGTCGGATTCACCGGTTCGACCTGCTCTCCCTTCATAGAGACCGTGGACGGAACAGCGATTAAGGGCGGAGAAGTCAAGGACGGAAAGGCCCAGGCCGGAGACATCCTGGAATGGAACCTGGATGGTGTCAGTCCCGGGAAGCAGTGCCGGATTTCCATTCAGAAGGGCGGCAACCTGTCGATACGCGAAATCGAACTGACTTACACGGGAGTGGTACCCAAGGCCAAGAAAGTCAAGGCCCCGAAGTCCAAATACAAGATCGTGGATCTGGACTTCTACGACCCTGAAACCGGCAAGTCCAACTGGCCTTTCACCAGCAAGTACTTCCGCTACAATGCCAACATCACCGATGCGGACATGGTCACCGACAAGCTCGACGAGTTTACGGTTAAATGCTCTGACAAGGCATTTTTGGCCAGTACCGGGGCCTTCTGCTTCGGCAATCTCAAATACAACTACCTGATGCTCCCTTCGTTCGGTTCCAAGGCCCTTGTCAAGGTCGTCCTGACCGTCGGCAAATCCGGCTCCAACGGAGCGCCTGCGATCATGAAGCAGAACAGCTGGAAGGTCGTCGGGGGCGGCGAAGCAGTCTCAAGCATGAAGGCCGACGAACCCTTCGAGTGGAACCTGACCGGCACTGAAGCCGGTGAAAGGTACAGGATCGTCCTCACCCGTGACGGCTCCTTGCTCATCAAGAAGCTCACCCTTTATTACGAATAACATGAATCTCCACCGCACACTTGCGGTCATGGCCCTCGGACTTTTCAGCCTGGGGGCCTTTGCCGCTCAGAAGACCCCTCTTGCCGACGCTCTCAAAAAGGCCGGAGGCACCGCCATGTTCCATGCCGGCGGCGACTGGTATCCTTATCCGGCCTACAGCGACCGCGCCGCCTGGAACTCCCTGGTCGGCGACCGTGCCGGCAAACTGATCGCCAACGGAGAGAAGTACCTGGACTATGAATGGCGTCTGGCGAAGGCGACGGACTACCTCGATTTCGAACGTAGGGGAAGCAGGGAGAAGATGTGGCAGGTAAACAACGGCAACCACGCCGCCCTTACCACCCTGACCCTTGCCGAGCTCGCGGAGGGCAAGGGACGTTTCCTGGACCAGATTATCGACGGAGTGTTCCTTATGACTGAAAGGACCACATGGGTACATTCATACCACCAGGCCAGGCAGGCCTCCGGAAGGGCGCTCGCCGACGGACGCTACCTCTTCATAGACCTCGGAGCCCAGCAATGGGCCTCGGACCTGGCCGTGGTATGGCATTTCTTCCACAAGGAGTTCGACAAGGTGGACCCGTCGATCTCCGCGGCCCTGCAGAGGGCCATGCGGCGCCAGATATTCGAGCCCTACCTCGACCCGGCGAAGGAGAAAGCTCAGGGCTGGCTCGGGCTCAACAACAACAGGCCCTTGAACAACTGGACTGCATGGTGCAACGCTAACGTCATACTGGCCTTCCTGCTCATGGATGACGACGAGGCTGAAATGAGGGCGGCGGTCGAACGGAGCATACGCTCCATGGACCGTTACATCACATCGGCAAGCCCCGACGGAGCCTGCGACGAGGGGCCCGGCTACTGGAGCCACGCCGCAGGGAAGTTGCGCGACTACCTCCGCACGGTCAGCGACGCATCCGGCGGGAAGATGGACTTCTTCTCCGATCCCCAGGTCAAGGCAATGGGCGAATATATCTCCCGAGTCTACATCGGTGACGGCTGGAGCGTCAATTTTTCCGACGCTTCCGCCCGCTCGAACGGTAGCGTGGAGGAGGTGTTCCGCTACGGTGCAGATACCGGCAGCGACGAGATGATGGACTATGCCATCTGCCTGTCGGACCGCCAGTCTCCCGCATCCTTCAACAAACTTAAATATACCACGACGGGCTATGACATCAACCGCGTGCTGGATAACCTCCGCTACGACAAGGCCTTCACGAAGAGGGCGGACGACGCCCTCGCGGCAGCCGGAGGAGACCACGGGAAGATGCGTGCGGAACTTCGCAGGAGCGTGCCGGAATGCACATGGTACCCCGAGACCAAGCATTTCTTCGCCAGGAATGACAACGGCTGGTTCCTCGCCGCGAAGGGCGGTCACAACGCCGAAAGCCACAACCACAATGACGTCGGGTCCATTGTCCTTTTCATCGACAGCGTCCCCCTGCTTGTCGATGCCGGAGTGGAAACATATTCCCGCAAGACTTTCAGCAATGACCGCTACACCCTCTGGACCATGCAGAGCAGCTGGCACAACCTGCCGGACATCAACGGGACCGCGCAGAGGAACGGCCGTAATTACAAGGCTACGTCCCAGTCCGCAGACCAGGCGTCCAGGAGTTTCAGCGCCGACATCGCCGGAGCCTACCCGGAAGAAGCGTCCTGCAAGAGCTGGAAACGCACCGTCAGTCTCGGCGACGACAACATGACACTCACGGACACGTATGTCCTGACTGAACGCAAGGCCCCGGACTGCTGGCATTTCCTCGCCAGGGGCACCGTGGCGCTTGCCGGAGATCTCGTCGACGGCAAGAAACTGAAGAAAGGCGAGATGGTCCTGACCGGCTTCAGCGACGACCGCTCTAAAGTCGTTCGGCTGAAGATCACCTACCCTAAGGACCTTACCCCTACCGTGGAAGAGAAGCCCATAGCTGACCGGCATCTCGGCAGCGCATGGGGCAAGTCACTCTGCCGCATCAGCCTGGCTTCGTCCGCCGGAGCGCCCTTGAAAGGAACACGGAAGATGACTTTCACGCGCCTGCCATAGAGTTTTTACGCACGTACGTGCAGGAAATCGGAAAATAATTGCTATATTTGCAGCCCCTTTCGGGAATTCCGGCAGGGGCTTATTTACAAATTAATTATAAATCAAAATGTTAAAACAGTACGAAACCGTTTTCATTGCAACTCCCGTTTTGTCTGAGGCCCAGATGAAGGAAGCGGTTGCCAAGCACACCCAGCTCATCAAGGACAATGGTGGCGAGGTGGTGTACGAAGAGGATTGGGGGCTCAAGCAGCTCGCGTACCCTATCCAGCACAAGACCTCCGGGTTCTATTATCTCATCGAGTTCAAGGCCGATCCTGAATTCGTCAATGTCCTCGAGACCCAGTACCACCGTGACGAGCGTATCATCCGCTTCCTCACCGTCGCCCTGGACAAGGACGCCGTCGCATACGCCGAGAAGAGGCGCAACAACAAGGCCGCGAAAGCTTCTGAGACCGTGAAGGCAGAGCCCGTCGCCGAGCCCGTCGAAGAAACCGTCGAAGAATCAGAAGAAGAAAAGGAGAACTAAGATATGGCACAGAACAACGAAAACAGCGAAATCCGCTATCTGAACCCTCCTACCGTGGTGGTCCGCAAAAAGAAGTACTGCCGTTTCAAGAAAGCCGGCATCAAGTACATCGACTACAAGGATCCCGAGTTCCTCAAGAAGTTCCTCAACGAGCAGGGCAAGATCCTCCCCCGCCGCATCACCGGTACTTCCCTGAAATTCCAGCGCAAGGTTGCGCAGGCCGTCAAGCGCGCCCGCTCCCTCGCCCTTCTTCCTTATGTTACCGACCTTCTTAAATAATCGAGAGTTATGAAAATCATCCTTAAGAAAGAAGTTGCCAATCTCGGCGAGGCCGGAGATGTGGTAGAAGTCAAGAAGGGTTACGCTCTCAATTATCTCGTACCCCAGGGCTACGCTGCGGTCGGAACTCCCTCCGCTCTCAAGCAGCACGAGGAGACCCTCCGCCAGAGGGCTCACAAGGAAGCCAAGCTCGTCGCTGACGCCGAGACCCTCGCAGCGAAGATTTCCGCAGTTCCCGTGGAGGTCAGCGTGAAGGTCAACGAGGAAGGCAAGATCTACGGATCCGTTTCTTCCGCCCAGGTGGCCGAAGCTCTCGCAGCAGCCGGCTACGAGGTCGACAAGAAGAACATCACCGTCCCCGAGATCAAGGAAGCCGGTGAGTACGAAGCTTCCGTCAAGTGCTACAAGGCCGTTTGCGCGACCGTCAAGATCGTCGTCAAGGCCGAAGAGTAAAAGACAACATCCGATAAAAAAACCGGACGGTGGAAACCGCCCGGTTTTTTTTATGCCAACCCAGGTTCGCAGGGCTTGCCGATGCGCCTGCGGTAGTCGTAGTAAAGCTCCTCCGTAGCCAGGGCCATCTTCGTGACTGCGAAATCTTTCCCCGCAGGATATGTATACCAGGTATCATCGAGGGTGTTCAGGTCTACGCAGTCTCCGAACTTCCCCAGATATTCATACTCAATGTGGCAGGAGTACGCAGAAGGGACCGGTATTTCCATCCTGTGCTCATGTCCCAGAGGATCGCGGCAAACGACCTTGAAGCCGTCCATGTCATGCACCATGGTTCCCTTCCCGAGAAGAAGGAAACGCTTCGCATTGGGAAGGCTGCGCACCAGGACCTGGAGTTCACCGCTGCTGTAACGGCCTTCCGCAACCTCCCTGCGGACGTTCTCACGCTCCCACTCGTACCAATCGGGGATATGGGAGAATTCGGTCTTCCCGTCATCGGCGGAGAGTTCCCCGAGTTCCGACATGGTCCAGCTCTTTCCGCACGCGTCGCAGCGGAGTTGAACCCCTTCCGAGCTCATCCTGAACTCGGTTCCGCAATGGGGGCATTGGTACAGTACCTTGTGTAGTCCTTCGGCGCGGCGCTTGTACGGGGTACGGATCCCCTTTTCCTTCTGCCAGGCGAAATCGTCATACCGGAAGGCTTCGACAAGACGCCTGTTTATTTCCTCGGGCGTAGCCTCATGCAACTGTTCCCTCGTGAACTGCAGCGTAAAATCGGCTTCAGTCGGGCTTACTTTCCTTTCATGAAGGTTCCAGAAAGGCGAATTTACGTGATGGCCGTGGCATATCAGCGTGACGACGGGCACGTCAAGCAGTTTGCATAGTTTGCCTAGTGATGCCGGAAGGACGGCCGTGGTCCCGCACAGCGAATAACGCGCCTCGGGATAGACGACTGCGATATCCTTCTTTTCAATCGCACGCTTCAACTGCCGCACGAGAGTCACGTCATTCGTAAACTTCCTCTTGCAGATGCATCCGACCCAGCGCAGAAGCCATTCACGGCCTATGAATCCGTCAATCGCCACGACATAGTTGGCATGCGCAGGATAAATTATGGTGGAAGCGACCTTGAAATCCATGAATGCATTGTGGTTGCAAAGCAGAAGGTAAGGCGGTTTCAGACCTTCGGTCCCGATGCGGTTGATGACGGCCTTGTGGCCGATTACGGCAGGAGCGCTCAGAAGCCAGGTCAGGGCCCTCAGGGCCCACACGGGACGCATCGGTTCCCGGGCCATGTCGAATCGTTTGACGTTATCAGTCATTGTATTATCTCGGATAAGAACGTACTAAGTTAGCATTTTTTTATGTATTTGTACGAATAATCGTCCGATTTATGAAAAACGCAATAGTAACAGGAGTCACAAGGGGCATAGGCCTGGCAATCGCTTCGATGCTGCTGGAAGAAGGTTATTCCGTCACTGTCACATACGCGCACGACGACGAACCGGCAGATCGGTGCAGGCAGAAGTTTTCGGCATTCCCGGATCGGTTCGAGATCGTCAAGGCCGACAACGCAGACAAGATGCAGATGAGCGCCTTCACTGCGAAAATGCGTCAGAAAGGCCATATAGACTGCCTTGTCTGCAATGCGGGGACAACGCTCCGCAAGAATCTTCCGGACATCAGCGATGATGAGTGGGAGAGCGTGCTGCACGTCAACCTCAGCAGCAAGGTCTTCCTGGTAAGGGATCTTATCCTGGTCATTCCGGACGGCTCCAGAATAGTATTCATCGCATCTATGATGGGAATCTACCCGCATAGCACCTCGCTTGCATACGGCGTTTCGAAAGCGGCCATCATAGCGCTGGCCGAAAACATGGTAAAGTTGTTCGAAGGGACGGGCACCACCGTCAATGCCGTGGCACCGGGCTTTGTAGATACTGATTGGCAGAAGAACAAGGATGAGGGCCACCGCAGGCGAATCTGCGAAAAAATAGCCCTGGGCAGGTTCGCCGACCCCGCGGAGATCGCAGAGGCCGTACGGTTCTGCGTCAGGAACGCCTACGTGAACGGGAGCGTGATCCAGGTGTCCGGGGGCTATTCTTACAAATGATCCGACGGGCGGCCGCCCCGAAGAACCAGCCGAACAGCACACCCACAGCCATTCCCGCAAGCACGTCGCCCAGATAGTGCTTTCCGACGAATATGCGGCTGGCCGCGACAAGCAGCGCCCAGAGAACGATACAGACGTCATACGCAGTGTATCTGCGCGTCTTGTCATTCCCGAAAGCCATCAGCGAACATACGGCGAAGCCGAATGAGTTGGCGGCATGGGCGGAGAAGAACCCATAAAGGTTGGCTTTACCCTCCAGCACCCTTACACCATGCTCCAGCATCCACGGATCATGGCAGGGGCGAAGACGGGCGACAGCGTCCTTGACAAGATTGGCAAACTGGTCGCAGGCAACGATGGTCGCTATTACCGAGGCAATGGCCACAAGGCCCTTTTTCCAGCCAAGCCTCATCACAAGAAGGACTGCTATCACCAGATACATCGGGAACCAGACCTCCTTCGTCGAGAAGAACTGCCAGAGATGGTCCGACCAGACACTGTGCAAGGAATTGACCTGCAGCGTCAGGTTCTGGTCCAGAAGATGGATGTCATGGAAAAGGCTCATTTCTGCAGCGCTTTCCAGAGCATTTCCTTAAGTTCGCGCAGTCCAGTCTGGCCGACTGAAGAAATCATCACGTGCGGAACCTTTTTCGGAAGGGTCTTCTTTATCTCTTTCTCCCGGACCGGATCCAGAAGGTCGCATTTCGTAACGGCAAGCACCCTTTCCTTGTCGAGAAGTTCAGGATTGTACTCCTTCAACTCGCCGAGCAAAAGCTTGTAGGATGCCGCGATATCCTCCTCCTCGGCAGAAATCATGAAAAGCAGCACGGAATTGCGCTCGATATGGCGCAGGAAGCGGAGGCCTATCCCCTTCCCTTCATGGGCCCCTTCGATGATACCGGGAATATCCGCCATCACGAACGAACGGTCGTCATAGTATTTCACTATGCCAAGGTTAGGTTCGAGAGTGGTGAAAGCGTATGAAGCTATCTTGGGCTTCGCCGACGTAATTGTTGCAAGGAGAGTGGACTTGCCGGCATTGGGAAGGCCGACCAGACCCACGTCCGCAAGGAGCTTGAGTTCCAGGATGAACCACCCTTCCTGCCCTTCCTCGCCCGGCTGGGCATAACGCGGAGTCTGCTGCGTCGCGGATTTGAAATTGTTGTTCCCGAGTCCGCCCTTGCCACCCTTGCAGAGTATCCTTTCCTCGTCCTTTTCGACCAGTTCGAAAAGCACTTCCCCGCTCTCGGCGTCCTTGACCACGGTGCCTACCGGGACCTCCAGGACCACGTCTGCCCCGTTCTTGCCCTTGCAAAGCGCAGCGCCGCCCTTTTCGCCGTCGTCGGCCTTGACGTGCTTCCTGTATTTCAGGTGGATGAGCGTCCAGAACTGCGGGTTCGCCCTCAGGATGATGTGGCCGCCACGGCCTCCGTCGCCCCCGTCGGGTCCGCCCTTGGGGATGTATTTCGCGCGGTGCAGGTGGGACGAGCCAGCCCCTCCGTGCCCGGATGCGCAATATATCTTTACGTAGTCTATGAAATTGGATTCGGCCATAACGGTGCAAAGTTAATGATTCTTTTTAATTCACATCACTTGTAAAAGGAAACGGAGTATTGCAGGCGGGCTTCCAGGGCCGAGGGCTTTTGCGGGACTGTCCATGGATAGGCGACGATACCGGCCCGGAAATTCAAGGCATGGCGGAAACGGCGGCCGGAGAGTTTCAGGCCGCATACGACAGAGGCATTCCAGCCGCGGCCATATCTGGCCGGGACCGTGAACATGCCGGGTAGATCGCGTTCATATACATAGATCCTGTCATCCCAGTCATCCACCTTGAATATTCCGCCCCGGAGAGAAGCGTTGAAACGGCCCCGCTGCCCTTCGCCCTTGCAGCCCGCCTCGGCATACCATAGCCAGGACCGGGCCCGGTACCACAACGTATTATAGCGGGCATGTATCTGCCACGGGCCACGGTTATAATCGAGGTCACCGCGAAGGTCGGTCCGCAGTGGCCTTGCGTCCGCCGGACGGAAACGCATCGACAGACGCACCGAAGGAGTCAGCGTCCCGGAACAGACGCTGAAAGACGGCGACGACGTCAGGAGGGTTTTTACCTGCACCCGTCCATCCGACGGCCTGCAGCTGTAATCTGCCGTCCCCGAAAAGGCGCCGAGGCGGAAACCGGCGGAAAAAGCCGCATCGTCCGATGTGCGGGTATTGGTCCGCACAGCGCCGGCGGAAAGGCCCCTGTAAGCGGGAGCGTAATAACGCAGCAGAAGGGAAATGCGGGTCTTCCAGGCCGGAGACCAGCCAATGCCGAGAATGCCTGCAGGGGCGCGTGACGAGGGCTCAAATGCCGCCTCGCCCCAAAGATCCACCGAACGGATGAATGTCTTGAAGTCTGCCGCCAGCGAAAACCCGCCGCCATTTCCCACCACAGTAAAACCACCCTGGTAGCTCCTGGCCAGCCACATGAGATTGGCCGCTTTCGCGCTTTCGGACCACAAGGCGGTGACTGTACCCCTGCTGAAATTGAATTCGCATGCAGCTCCGCGAAGCCGTCCGGTCCCGGAAAAAGACGAGGCCGGAGATATCCCGGACGGGTTCCGGGACATGGCTTCCGCGGACGGAACCCCGCTGAGGGAAAAGCCGCTCCATAGTGCAAGCCCCTGCCCGAAGCGTGCATTGAAATCACCGGCCACAAGAGTCCATCTTCCGCCGCGTCCTGTAAAGGCAGCGGAAAAAGAGCTCTTCCGTGCCCCGTCATAAGCATCGGACACTCCGGCGGAAGAGCGGAATCTCTCCCCTGCGGCAATGACGGCCTTGCCCGCCAGCATGCTCCGGATTTCCGTCCCCGGAGTGGCCTTCACGCCCGAGCGCAACACGACATCCCCGGAAGCCGAAAACCTTTCTCCGCCTGTCCCGCGCCCGGGGGCCGGCCCGTCGAGAACGGCAAAGCAGCTCAGGGCCTCTGCAAACCTTTCCCCGAAACCATCCACCAGGGCCAGCTCGGCAAGGGACAACACGGGGCCGCAGCGGGAACGGTATTCCAGCAGGGATGCCGTCTGATAGTCGGAAAGAAGCCCGCTGGAACGAAGCGTTCCGCGCCCTGCCGTATTGAGGCGGAGGGGATGGTCGCGCCAGAAGGCATAATGCTCCAGAGTCTCTTCATCCAGCTCCTCGACTGCCGAAGCGCCGCTCAGCAGAAGCACGGCCTCCTCCCAGGAAGGCCCCCCGGAAAGAAGCAGGCAGAGTATCGCCGTCAGCAGCGTTTTCATGCCCCGAATTTGGTGCACGGAAACATAAAAAACGAAAAGAAAAGATGCATAAAAAAGATTTATCGGTTTTTTATGTTAAATTTGTGATATGGAAAAGATCATCACCCTCAAAGACAAAAAATTCAGGCCTTACATCCCCTACGCCGAGGTCGAAGCGGCCATCGACGGAGTGGCGGAGAAGGTCAACGCCGATTTCCGGGGCTCCACAGACATCCCCGTCGTGCTGTGCGTCCTGAACGGAGCCATCATCTTCACGGCCGAGCTTCTGAAGAGGCTGGAATTCAACTGCGAACTGATGTCCGTGAAACTCTCCTCATACCAGGGTACTGAATCCACCGGAACGGTCCTCAACATCATGGGAATAACAGGGGACGTGCGCGGGCGCAGGGTGATAATCACCGAAGACATCGTCGACACCGGCAACACCATCGTAGCCCTGAAGGAGATGCTTCTGGACAAAGGCGCCAGGGATGTCAAGATCTGCACCATGCTCCTTAAGCCCGAGGTGTACAAGAAGGACACCAAGCTCGACTACGTCGGAAAGGAAATCGCAAATGAATTCATCGTCGGCCTCGGTCTCGACTATGACGAACTGGGCCGCAACCTGAAAGACATCTACAAAATAACTGACTGATGAAATACTATGTTCTGTTCGGCCCTCCGGGCGCCGGTAAAGGCACCCAGGCGGCAGCTCTTGTCGAAAGGTACAATCTCCATCATATCTCCACCGGGAATCTCCTCCGCAAGGAGATAGCCGCCGGCACCGCACTCGGGCTCAAGGCAAAGAGCCTCATCGAAGCAGGATCCCTGGTCCCGGACGAAGTCGTGGAAGGCATGATCGAGTCGGAGTTCAAGACTGTGAAAGGCGTCAAAGGCTTCCTTCTGGACGGTTTTCCCCGCACCATAGCCCAGGCCGAAGCACTGGATAAGATACTCGGCCGCAGCGCAGAAGAAGTAACCGCCGTGGTCAGCATAATGATTCCCGACGAAATGGTCATCACCCGCATCAGCGGAAGGGCCGCCGTCGAAGGCCGCGCCGACGACGCTGACGTCGAAGTGATCAAGAACAGGATCGCCACCTACCACAACCAGACCGAGCCCGAGATAGCCTACTACAAAAAAGCGGGCAAATACCACGAGATCGACGGCGTAGGAACCATTGAAGAAGTGCGTGACCGCATTTTCAAGGTAGTGGATAAGTTCTGATGAAGCAGATCGGGGACCTCAGGGAAATCCAGTTGCGCCTGCTCGACATCCTGACGGATGTGGACCGTTTCTGCCGCGGCGAAGGCCTGCGTTATTCCATAGCCTACGGAACCCTTCTCGGCGCTGTACGGCACAAGGGCTTCATCCCCTGGGACGACGACGTGGACATCCTTATGCCCCGTCCAGACTTCGAACGCTTCATCTCCACCTACGGCAAAGGTGGCACCACACCATACCGCTGCCTGTACGACACACGCGGGAAGGACGAGTACTTTGTCAATTTCTTCGCCAAGGTACACGATCCCCGCACAGTCAGCATAGAAGCGAGGATGCCGGCGTACAAGTTCGGCCTGAACATGGACGTCTTTCCGGTGGACGGCAAGCCGTCGCAGGATCAGGAACGATTCGAAAAGGAATGCTCTTCGATCATTCACAGGATTTACCTGCGTCAAAGGCCCTTCTTCCCGTGGTCATGGCACGACCCCCTCTTCTCGAAGATCGATGCCCACTGCCACAGCCTCGCCTGGTGGATGGAAAAGTGCAGGGCAAGGATGACGGCATGGGACTACGAGACAAGCGAATTCCGCGGAGCGCTGCCGACAAGGAGAAACGGGACCAGGGAAATATTCCCGAAGGAAGTGTTTGACAGCTACTCGGACATAGAGTTCGAGGGACGCACGGTAATGGCGCTTTCCGACCCTGACCGCTTCCTGAGGCAGATTTTCGGACCGGACTACATGACTCCTCCTCCGGAGCATCTGCGGAAGACGCACGGACTGACAGTATTTTTGAAAGATGAATAAACAGGTCATTCTCATTACCGGCATCACTTCCGGTTTCGGAAAGGCGATGGCCGAAAGGCTCAGCAGCGACGGGCACAAGGTTTACGGCACCCACAGGCATGCTGAAGAGCGCATCCCGGGCGTTACTTACATCAAGGCGGACGCACAGATACCGGAAGACTGCGAGAAGGCCGTAAACGAGGTCCTCGAGGCGGAAGGCCATATAGACGTGTTCATCAACAATGCCGGAATGGGTATAGGCGGCCCTCTGGAGTTCTCCTCGCTTGAAGACGCGCAGCGTCAGATGGACGTAAACTGGATGGGCATGGTCCGCTTCCTGCATTTCGTCGTCCCCGCGATGCGCCAGAGAGGTTCAGGCAAGATCATCTGTTTCAGCTCAATAGGCGGCCTGATGGGTCTTCCTTTCCAGGGCCTTTACAGCGCATCCAAATTCGCCATCGAAGGCTACTGCGAAGCCCTGAGGCTGGAGTTGCGCGGAAGCGGAGTAAGCGTCACCGTCATAGAACCCGGAGACTTCGCCACATCCTTCACAGCGCAGCGGAAGAAAGTCGGAGACCCCGAAGCGATGAAGGCCTATCCGGCTTACGCCAAGGCAATGGAAAGCATTGAAAAGGACGAGACAGGAGGCCTGAAGCCGGAATTCCTCGCAGGCAAGATCAGCCGCATCGTCAACATGAAGCGTCCAGGCTACAGCTACGTGATTTCGACTCTCGAGCAGCGTCTCTCAGTACTCCTCAAGGCCATACTTCCAGCCAGATGGTTTGCTTCCATCCTGGCTTCATATTACAAGATGGGCTAGAGGCCTATCCTTTCGGAAAGCCATTCAAGAACGAGTCGCCTGTCTTCTTCTGACGCGGCGTCCAGGGAATTTATACAGCAGAAACGGGCGGCCGGAGCGTTCCTGAAGGCTTTGAGTTTCGCTTCGACATAACCGGGACGCGGCTTCGGTTTCATGTAAAGGGCATCCACCGACGGACGGATTTCAAGCGTTCCCTCCCTCCTTGCAAGAAGATAAAATACCTGCTGGGGATTGAACTGGTGCCTTTCGCGGAAACGGCACGCGAGGTTTGTCCCTATCGCTTCGGGATGCTCCGCATAAAAAGACTCGAGCCTGTCCCTGCGAAGTGCCAGCGGGATGTGGGAAGTAAGAAGAAAGGTATCCTTCTCCCCGAGAAGGGTGGCAGCGTTCAGCATGGCGTCCTTGAATCCGAAACTGGAAGAAGGCTTCACCGCTCGAAGCATGGCTGCGAACGGCACGCTGAAAGGACGCGCATAGCAGACAGTCTTCCCTTCTACAAAGAAATCCTCAGGACGACATGGAGCCGTCAGGAATACGTCGTCGTTGAAATAAATGAAACGGTCCGAAAGCCCGGGGATTCGCCACATCAGGGTCTCTATACCAAGGGAATTGAACAGAGGGAAAAATGATTCGAATCCAACGGAGATTTCGCTGTGGTCCACAACCCTGACACCCGCGATTCCGGGATCCTGCCTGTCGGTCAGAACAAAAATATTCCGAATGAAAGGAGCGAATCTGCGGATGGACGCCACGCACCAGCGGATTTCCCCGACGCTGCGGAAGCGCGTCTCTGCTCCGATGTCTTCTGCATCAAGGTTGGCCACGGTTCCACCGTAAGCGGCACGCCTGGCCCTGTGCGCGGGGTCATCACCGTCCACCCAGGTTATGACTGCATCTATGGGATACTCATTGCTCATACTACCTTGGAAAACCTTTCGGGAATCCTTACGACTATCTTCCATCCGAACATGGCGGGTTTGTTCCATGCGTACGGAGGGCGTACCACGGACTGGATGTGCCGGGCCAGGCCGGTCCACAGTTTCCAGTCACGCGCCTTCCCGCGGCTGACTATCCCTATGGTCCTGGCCCTTTTCTCCAGATGACGTGACCATCCGGAAGCGATACGGTCGGAATCCGACATCCTGGACTTGATCCTCTCAAGATCGACGCATCCGAAATGGAAAAGGAAAAGACCGGGGACGATATGGAAATTGCAGCCGCGCACCCTGTGGAAGCCGCTCCCCCAGGGGCGTGCTTTCCTTAGGACACTTGCCTTCGTATAGCGGGTGGAAAGGCGGCCGAACGAACGCTGCGACAGAAGGGGCGCGGACCAGTCTATGACGGATTCCAGATCCAGATGCTGCCCGACGTCTACGCCAAGGCCGGACCAGGAAACGCCTCTGCCTCCAAGGCCGGAAAGGAACTCCGGAAGACTCTTTCCGAGTGCCGGATCCACGACAAGGAACTCGTCCACGTCAGTGCCGATGACCATCCCATAGCGCTCAAGCAGGGATGCGGCCTTCCCGGAAAGGAAATCAATGCGGCCCCTGTCCCCTTCGCGCACATTGCCTTCTATATGGGGAACGACTTCGACATTGACACCCTCGCAGAAAGATGGGACCGCCTGGTCCGTCCCGTCAAAGAAGACATACAGGTTCTCCCGGCCCAGCTGCGCGCCATAGTAGTCCACCCACTTCCGCAGGAAGACTTCGTCGTTCCGAAGCATCGTAAGCGCCGCTATGCCGGTCTTGCCCATTTCCAACGTTTATGAGTCCAGAGATAATTGGCCGGATCTGCCTTTATGTCGGCTTCCAGCAATTCGTAATAGCGTTTCATGATGTCCGCGACCTCCATCTTTGAAGCATCTTCGCAGATGGGGACATAGACCATCTCGTACTTCCCTCCGGGAACGCGGCGCATGCCGAGATAGCAGACGGCCATGCCGAACTTGCGGGCAAGCGCAGCGCCCCCTGTCATGGTCTTGCATATTCGTCCCATGAACTCGATCTCGATATTCGCCGGGGACTTGAAATACGGACGCTGGTCCGTGTTGACGTTATACAGTTTCTTCTCGCCGCGGTGAGTGAACACGTAGCGGATGAGTTGCTCCGTTTCTATGTAGCCGGGGAAGGTTTCAGGATTCACGGGAGCACAGCGGTTGTAACGCATGGCCTCATCCCAGGCGGCGCTCTTCATGGCCCTGTATACGAAACAGGTATTCTGCTCCGTGAAACATGTCGGCACATCGCTGTAATTGCCGACACCGCCGAGAAGTTCCCAGTTGCCGCAGTGGCTGTAGAGGCTGACGACGCTCGGGGCCTTCTCGTAGAGGTCGTTGATAACCTCCGGATTGGCTATCCTGACTATCCCGGCCTTGCGCAGCCTGCGCGGATCCCGGCATGCTCCGAACCATACCGTCTCGACTATGAGGTCGGCGAAATGGCGGTAAAAATCCCTTTCAATGGCCCTGAGTCCGGCTTTTGATTTCTCCGGGAAGGCATGCCGGAGGTTGTCACGCACGACGCCCAGCCTGTAACGGATGACATATCTGGACAGGAAGGCGATGATCCTTGCGCTGAAGCGGTGCACGCCCAGTGGCATGGAACCCGCCGCACGGAGCAGTCCCCTCAACAGATATCCGCCTATATTCTTTTTCATCTCAAATACTTTGCAGTAAAAGTCCGCCCTTCCTTCACCAAATCTTCCGGTGTGCCTTCGAACACCACTTCTCCTCCCTTGTCACCGGCATCCGGCCCGAGGTCTATGACCCAGTCGGCCTGACGGATCACATCCGGATTGTGCTCCACTACCACAAGGGAATGGCCCCTGCCGAGCAGGACATCGAAGGCACGGAGCAGTTTCTCGACATCGAAGAAATGTAGTCCGGTCGTCGGTTCGTCAAATATAAACATTATTTTCTCCCTGGAAGAGCCCTTGCCCTGCCCGAGCGAGAGATAATACGCGAGTTTTATCCTCTGGCTCTCCCCTCCTGAAAGCGTGGTGCTGGGCTGGCCGAGCTTGAGATACCCGAGACCTACATCGACGAGGGGCTGCAGCTTGGAGGCTATCTCGGCGGCCGTTTCATCCTTGCCTTCGGAGAAGAAGCGTATCGCTTCCTCCACGCTCATGCCGAGGATGTCGTCGATGTTCTTTTCCCTGTAACGCACTTCAAGGACTTCCGGCTTGAAACGCTTGCCACCGCAAGATTCGCAGACCATCGTCACATCGGCCATGAACTGCATTTCTATGCGGACAACCCCCTCTCCCTGGCATTCGGGGCAGCGGCCGCCGTCGGTATTGAAGGAGAAATGCTGCGCATTCAGACCGGCCATCCGAGCAGCCGGCTGGGCGGCGAGGAGCTTGCGGACGTCGTCGTAAACCTTCAGGTAAGTAAGGGCATTGCTCCTGGAACTCTTGCCTATGGGATTCTGGTCCACATACTCGACACGGGTGATGCTTCCAAGGTCCCCTTCCAGTCCGGCATGCGTGCCGGGCAGGTCGCCGGCGTCGTTGATGCGCCTGTATAACGCAGGGTAAAGGATGTCCCCGACAAGGGAGGACTTGCCACTCCCGGAGACGCCGGTAACCACCGTCAGGACCCCGAGCGGGAAACGGACATCCATCCCTTTGAGATTGTGCTCGCGGGGGCCCTTGACCACGATGGAACGGGTCCATTCCCTCTTGGTCCTGGAATAACGGTCCACGCTGCCGTCAAGGTATTTCAGGGTCAGGGACCGCGTGCCCTCCGACGGACGGGCAACTCCGCGGAACACGACCTGCCCGCCGTTCTCGCCTGCCCCGGGGCCCATATCCACCAGCAGATCCGCAGCCCTGATGATTTCCTCGTCATGCTCCACTACAATAACGGTGTTGCCGAGATCCCTCAGGCGCCTCAGGACGGCGATAAGCCTCTCCGTATCACGGGGGTGCAGGCCTATCGACGGTTCGTCGAGGATGTACATGGAGCCAACCAGCGAACTGCCCAGCGCAGTCACTAGATTGATCCTCTGGCTTTCGCCGCCGGAAAGGGTATTGCATGCGCGGTTCAGGGTCAGATACCCCAGGCCCACGTCCTGGATGCAGCGCAGACGGGAACGGATCTCGCCCAGCGGCTCGGAGACGACCGTCTTTTCGTAATCGCTGAGTTCCAGCCCGTCGAAGAAGGAGACGAGGCTGTCCACGTCCATGGACATGACTTCATGGATATCCAGGCCCCCGACCTTGACGTAAAGGGCATCCCTGCGGAGGCGCGAACCGTGGCAGGCATTGCATGTGGCGCGCCCGCTGAAACGGCTCAGCATGTATTTGTATTGTATCTTGTACCGCTGAGTCTCCACCCAGTCGAAAAATTCCTTCACGCCGATGATGGAACCCTCGTCCCCTTCCACGCTGTGACCGTTCCAGATGATATCCTTCTGGGCCTCGGGAAGGTCGCACCACGGGGTGAAGATATCGATGCCGTAACGCGATGCGACGCTCACCAGATGGTCCTTGAACCATCCCATCTTATCTCCCCTCCAGCAGGCCAGGGCCCCGTCGTAGATGCTCTTGGACTTGTCGGGGACGACAAGGTCCTCGCTGATGCCTATGATCTTTCCGAGGCCGCCGCATTCCGGGCAGGCCCCGAGCGGAGAATTGAAGCTGAACATATCTTCGTCCGGATGGCGGAAAGTCATCCCGTCCAGCTCGAAACGGTTCAGGAAAGCCCTTTCCAGATTTCCGCAGATCACGCGTATGCTGCCATCTCCCCGCACGAAGGCGTCGGCGACAGATGCTAGCAGGCGGCTTTTGTCGAAAGGAGCTTTCATCCTGTCCACGAGCAGCATGCAGTCTCCGGAAAAATCGCCGGAAGAAAGCATGTCGTCGATGCGGAGCACGCCCCCATCCCTCCAGAGACGAGTGTAGCCTTGCTCCTTCAGTGTCAAAAGCAGCTCCACCTTGTCCGTCCTTGCCGCCCAGCCGAGGTCGGCGAGGATATAGAGGGCGACGCCTTCCCCTTCAGCCCCGGATATGAACGACATGACATCAGCCGTATTGTCGCATTTGACTTCATTTCCGCTTATAGGAGAGTATGTCCGTCCTATCCTGGCATACACCAGACGCAAGAAATCATATATCTCAGTCGTAGTGGCGACGGTGGAGCGGGGATTCTTGATATTGACTTTCTGCTCTATGGCGATTGCCGGGGGAACGCCTTCGATGGAATCCACGTCGGGTTTGCTCATCCGCCCGAGGAACTGGCGGGCATACGAAGAAAGGCTCTGCGCGAAACGCCTCTGGCCTTCCGCGAAAAGGGTGTCGAATGCGAGCGAGGACTTGCCGCTCCCGGAAACACCTGTGATGACCGTGAACTTCCCGCGAGGCAACTCGAGATCGACATTCTTGAGATTGTTGACCCGGGCCCCCTTTATGATTATAGATTCGTCCAAAACATACAAATATACTCCTTTTTTTCGTATTTTCGCACCGGCATCATGGCGGTCACAATAGACATAAGACAGGGAGTAGCCGGCAATCCTGAACAGAGGCTTGCCGTCCCGCTGGACTTCACCCTCCGGCAGGGCGAACAGCTGGCCATAGTCGGCGAGAACGCATCCGGGAAGACACGGCTGGCGCAGACCGTCGCCGGCATACTTCCCCTGAGCGGAGACTGTGCGCGCTACGATTTCAGCCCCTCTCCCCTCACGCTGACCGGGGATAATATACGATTCATCAGTTTCAAGGACTCGTACGGCGATGCCGACCAGGGTTATTACCTCCAGAAGAGATGGAACCGTCAGGACATAGACGAAGAGGACACCCCGACTACAGCCATGCTGCTGGACACCGCATTCAGGACTGCGGAGAGTTCCGCCCGCATGCGTCTGCCCGCCGGCATCTGCGACGCCCTGAGCCTGAAAAGGCAGGCCATGCTGGACAAACTGCTGGACCTGTTCGCCCTGAGGCCGCTCATGGACAGGTTCATCATTTCCCTGTCCAGCGGCGAACTGCGAAAATTCCAGCTCACAAAGGCTCTGCTCGCCCTTCCAAGGGTGCTCGTGATAGACAATCCCTTCATCGGTCTCGATCCGGAGGGTCGAAAGGCCCTGTCAGACCTGCTCGGCAGCCTCATCCGGGAAACCGGCATTTCGGTCGTGATCCTTCTCGCCAGGACCGACATGATTCCCTCATTCATCACCAGGGTGATACGCATGGATGCCCTGAGACCGGAGCCGGGCATTCCCGCGGACCGCTTCATTCCCGACGATCCGCACCCTGTCCTTCCCGCCCGGAAGAAGAAGATCATACTGGACATCCCCTGCAAGGATCTCGGCTCCGTGCCGTTCTATCCCAAGGCTCCGGACGCTGAAATCATCCGCTGCGAGAAAGTTGGGATACGCTACGGGGACAAACAGATACTCAAGGACTTTGACTGGACGGTGCGGGAGGGTGAAAGATGGGCCCTGTGCGGAGCGAACGGCTCCGGGAAATCCACCCTGCTTTCCCTGGTGTGCGCGGACAATCCCCAGGGCTATGCCTGCCGCATCAGCCTCTTCGGACACAGGAGGGGAAGCGGCGAGAGTATTTGGGAGATCAAGCGGCACATAGGATATGTAAGTCCGGAAATGCACCGGGCATGGAGACAGGACCAGAGCGCCCTGGATATCGTGGCAAGCGGACTGTTCGACACGGTGGGCCTGTTCAACCGTCCAACGGAAGAGCAGACGCGGTCCTGCCTGCTCTGGATGGATGTTTTCGGCATAAAGGACCTGGCGGACAAAAGCTATCTGCAGCTGTCAAGCGGCCAGCAGCGCCTGTGCCTTCTGGCCAGGGCATTCGTCAAAGACCCCGAGTTGCTGATCCTGGACGAGCCGCTTCACGGCCTGGACTGGCGCAGGAGCCGCCTTGCCATGCAGATAATCGACTGTTTCATGGAAAGGCCGCACAAGACTCTGGTCATGGTCTCGCACTACAAGGAAGAATTCCCCGCCTGCATAAACAGGACCCTCACGCTAGCCCCTCAGAAGTAGTTTCTTTCTCGCGATAAGCGCATCGTAGCGCTCCAGGACCTCACCTACGACATCCTCCCAGCTGCGGACTATGGTGTGGGAAGCCTCGAGACCCACCTTGCGCACGCCATCCCTGTCCTCCATCAGGAGAGCCAGCCTGGCGGCCATCGCCCCGGCTTCATCCGGCACGAGATAGCCGTTCCGGCCATCGTTTATGATGGTCGAGGCCGTCGCCCCTTCGGCCATCACGGCCGGGGTACGCAGGGCCGCTGCTTCCCGCACGACCAGGGGAGCATTGTCGTAGAGCGACGGGAAGAGGAACAGGTCCGCGGCGGCATAGTAATCCGTCAGGACCTTCCTATCGGTAAGGGTGCCGACAAAGGTGACATGCGACCCGAGGCCCTTTTCGCGGACCAGGAACTGCATCTCCTCCTCGGCATAGCCCGTGCCGATGAAAAACATCCTGAACGCCTTGTCCTTCAGCTTTTCAAGGGAGTCGATGATCAGCCTGACATTCTTTTCCCAGATATGCTGTCCTACGAACAGCATGACAAATTCGTCCTGCCCGATCCCGAGGGACTTCCTCGCATCTTCGAAGAACGAATCCGGACGCTCGGCGCATAGGTCGCTTCCGTTGTCCACAACCTCGACCCGGCCCTTGTAACCATATTCACGTATGACCTCTTCAACTGAGGCCTGGGGGACCCAGACTTCGTCGACGCTCGAATAAAAGTCGACAATCTGCCGGACTATCTGGTCCACGGCAAACTTGGACGGGATCACCCTCGAGAAATCATCACGGTATTTGGAGTGGAAGGTGGCGATTATGGGGACGTCATGTGTGCGGGCGTAGTTCAGGGCGCAGTGCCCGCTGGCGAAGGGAGAATGGGCATGGACTATCTTGAAACTGCGTTTCTGCAGCTTCCGGACGAATACCGGGTCGATGTCCGGCAGCCCGGTGACATACGGATGCCGGAAAGGCACGGGCACGGACATGTAATCCAGCACCTTGTATTCTTCCTTGTACCGGACGCCGTGGTTGTGCGGAGTGATTACGCAGACCCCGCCGACTTTCTTCTGCATCCAGTAAGCATAATTCTGCACGCAGACGGAGACCCCGTCCATGACAGGAGGAAAGCATTCGTTGAACAGACCGATGTTTTCCTGTCTCTTGTGATTGAGGAACAACAGCATCACTTCTCCTTCTTCTCCCTTTTTTCCTTGAACCGCCTGAATGTACGGTCCCTGATTTCGCTGAAACGCCGCACGAGTTTGTTCTCGTTGTCCAGGTCCAGATGCGGGAACCGGGCGCGTACCCTTGCCAGGCGGTCCCGGAAGAAAGCCTGGATGTGGCGGTCGCGCTTATCTTCATACATCTCGTTGAACGGCACCAGGATAGCCGTTTCCATCGCATCGGAAAGGTCATAGCACTCGGCCGTGCCGAACACCCGCATCGAGGGGGATGTGTTCATGTATGAATTCACGAGCGGAGGAATATTGGTATCGAAAGACCGCACCGCGGCCTTGAGATTCCGGTAATCATCCTTGAAGTCCCCGTCCTTCAGGATGAGGTCGAGAAGATGCGGGTCATTTACCGGAAGCACGGGAGAAATCGGACGGACAAGCTCGTCCGAGTCCGGGAAGTGCTTGTCGAGGAAGCGGAGGATCAAGTCCCTCGCCCCGGCGGGCAGGGTATTGTAAATCGTCATTTTCCCGAACAGGTAGAAGATACCGGGGTGGTTCATGGTGATTGCGGCGATTCCGTCCCAGAGGTTGTCCAGCGCGAAAAGTGCCTTGGCCCCTGCCTTCGAACTCTGATAGTCCGGCGTGACGAAAGAGCGCCCGAGCTCCATGGTGTGGGGAAGGTAGTCCCGGATGAAACGCTGCGAGAAGGAGAAAAGATGGCTGGTCGCGAGCTCCGGCTGCCCGTTCTCCCCTATCTTGATATCCGGCCCGAGGATGAAGCGGTATCCGCCCAGGATGGCCTTGGCATCCGGATCCCAGACTATCATCTGCTGGTAGGGCTTGTCCATCGTGTCGTACTCATCCAGGTCGCAGGATTTCCCGGAACAGCCGCCCTCGGCGCGGAAGCTGATTTCGCGCAGGCGTCCCACCTCACGGAGCAGATTGGGGGCCTCCCGTCCGTCGAAGACATAGAGGACGTTGCCGGCCTTGTTGGTGGCGCAAAGCCTGCGCTCTTCCGTAAGTTCTGCGAGCAGCAGGTCGATATCGACGGGATCTATGATTTTTTCCATATCAGAGACTGTAAACTTTATCGCGGACCCACGCCGCCCACTGGACGGGAGTCTTCGAGGAATCGAAAACTGAAGGATCGACGGGCTCGCCGAAAACAACCTTGAAAGTCTGATGCTGGTTCTTGTACAATTCGTCCGGAAGAAGGAGCATCGCGAAATTGAATTTCAACTTGAGCGCCTTGCAGAGGTTTGCGACGCGGTAGAAACGTTTGCTG
This sequence comes from Bacteroidales bacterium, assembly GCA_016281435.1. The sequence continues at coordinate 1,815 of JAEEIQ010000032.1, read as the reverse complement.
TTCGTTCCAATGAAATGGACGGGGACGATCTTCCTTCCTGTCTTCACGCTCTTGGACACGAAAGCCTTGCTCCAGGGCAGGTCCTGGATCTGGCCGTCGATCTTGCGGGAGCAAAGTCCCGCGGGAAAGATCAGTATCTGCTTGTCCGATCCGAAAGCCTCGGTGACAAGCTGAGGCAGGTTGCGGGCCTGGCCTCCGACCTTGTTGACGGGGATGCCGAGGGGCCTCAGCCCCGGAATAGCCATCAGGAAATCGTTTACAAGCATGGTCACGGAGCCGAACCGGCGCCCTACAAGGCCACCGAGCGCTACGCCGTCTATCCCTCCGAGAGGATGATTGGAAGCGAAGGTGTACAGGGTCCCGTCCGCAGGAATGTTCTCGAGACCTTCGATTTCAAGCTTGACATCCAGGTACTTGAGGGTCTCTTCGCAAAACTCGACCCCCTCGTACCCTTTTTCGAAGAAGGCGTTGAGGAAATCGATGTGCAGGAAGCGCTTGAGAAAGCGCATCACGAAGCCGGGAAGTTTCTTCCCCTTGAACTTGGAGGACACTATCTTGTCCAGATCTATGGTATGGCTTTGGACATTCTGATCCATAGGCTCGGTTCTAATCACTCACAAATATAGCAAAAAAAAGGAATCAGCGTTCTTTTATGACGCGGATGCGGCGCCCGGTGCATTCCACCCGCATCGGCAGCCGCCCTTCTATCTCCCCGTCCACTTCGAAGATTTCCTCCGACAATGCGTCCAGAGGCATGATTTCCAAGACTTTCCCACGCGTAAAGAGCACGGACGAAGACCTGTCCATAGTCCCGTTGAAAAGACGGGGGACGTCCCGGAGTATCTTCAGCACGCTGACGCGCGGGACTATCATCATATCCACGGCCCCGTCGTCCATCACGGCCATGGGGACCTGGCACATCCCGCTGCCGCTGAACTTCCCGTTGCCGAGGGCTATGGAATAGATTTCCCCGGAAAAGACCTCCATGCCGTCTGCAATCACCCTGACCCGGATCGGCTTCAGGCCGAAGATGGTCTGGATGAGGGCGTCGACATATATCATGCGGTTCCTCAGGCCCCTCTCCTTCTTGCGGTTGACGATGTCGCATACCCGCGAATCGAACCCCACACCGCCTATGTTGGCCATGTAGCAGGACTGCCCGTCGCCGCCGGTCACCTTCACGACATCGATTTCGGAAGTGTGGCCGTCCCTGATCGCCTTCACCATGCGGGCAAGGTCCTTCTTAAGGCCGAGGCTGCGTATCCAGTCGTTCCCGGAACCGATAGGAATCACGCCGAGCGTAAAATCCCCGGGATTGCATCCGCTGCCTTCGCACCAGGAAAGGACACCCCGGAAAACGTCATGGACGCTGCCGTCCCCTCCGACGGCCAGAATCTTCCTGTACCCCTGGCCGGCGGCAATCCTTCCGAGGTCGGAAGCCCTGTGCGGGCCACCTGTTTTAACTGATTCATAAGAAATTCCGCACTCATCGAGCAGACGCGCCGCCTTCTCCCATTCGGAGAGAGTCTTGCCGGATCCGGCATACGGGTTGACGATGATATTCCAATCGGTCGGGGTTTCAGTCATCGTAAAAAGTTGTTCAAATCGGGGATAAAAGTAGGAAATAAAACGGGAAAATGGAATTCTTTTGTTAAATTTGCGTTTTATAGAATACAATAGTTCGTTAGTTTTATAAAAGTTACGCCACGGCGCGAACGCCGTAGAATAAAAGTTCTTTGAAATCAGTGTTATTTAATCGCAAGTTCGCGTGTTTCGCGGACATTGCAATAAATCGATCCACCATTGCAGCGTTGT
>JAEEIQ010000031.1 GCA_016281435.1 Bacteroidales bacterium | reverse complement strand
TTCGTCGTGGCATGAGATGTCAGGCACCACATCCACTGAAAGCATCCTGTCCTTTTCCGAGCAGTAGAATCCGTGGACCTGGACGAGCTCCTTATGTGCGGCAAGGGCCTTCATCACCTTCGATTGAAGCTCAGCGCGCTGGTTTTCACCGGTGGCTATGGCATAGATTCCTACGGTCATGACTATTCCGTGCTTCTCGAACATCATGGTTGAAATCCTACGGGTCAGGCCGTGTATGTCATGGGCCGGCATCGTATCCGGAACGCTTATATGCAGGGAGCCGATCATCACATCAGGACCGTAGTTGTGAAGGATGATATCATATACGCCCCGTACACCATCAAGACCCATTATTTCCTGCCGGATTTCCTTGATCAACTCATGCGAGACCTTCGCTCCGAGCAGTTCATTCACAGGGGATGCGAGCATCTCGATACCGGCTTTGATGATGAGGAGGGATATCAAGGCGCCGAGAATCCCGTCCAGCGAGAAGCCCCAGATCAGCATGACACCGGCGGAAAGGAGCGTGGCAGCCGTGATTATGGCATCGAACAGGGCGTCCGAGCCGGAAGCCGTCAACGCGTCGCTGCCAAGCTGTTTACCCTTTTTCTTCACATACAGGCCAAGGACTATCTTGACGCCGATGGCCACTATGATGACAATCAGCGTCGCCGTAGTATAGGAGGGCTCCGTCGGATTGAAAATCTTCTTCACGCTTTCGATGAGTGACGTCACACCGGCCGACAGGACGATGGCGGCGATAATGATTGCGCTGAAATACTCGACGCGACCGAACCCGAAAGGATGCTCCCTGTCCGCAGGCCGCTGGGAAAGCTTCGTGCCAACGATTGTTATGACGCTGGAAAGGGCGTCGCTGAGGTTGTTCACGGCATCCATCACTATTGCTACGCTGCCTGCTATGATGCCGACGATGGCCTTGAATGCCGCTAGAAGTACATTCGTGACGATTCCGACGACACTGGTACGTATGATTTGTGCGTTTCGGTTCATGGAATTGTTCGTTTCTGGTTGCTATTTTAAACAATATCTTCCGGTTTTCCAAAAACACATCATCGAAAGGATAAAATGACTACCTTTGAATATTGCTAAAGTTTCACGACATATGAATCCGGACATCATCGTTTCCCCGGTCGACGGGTTGAAGTTATCCCTGATTTATGACGAGCCCTCCACCGCCCCATTGGGTATAGTCCAGATTTCGCACGGGATGTGCGAACACAAGGAAAGGTATATTCCGCTCATGGAGTATCTTTGCCGGAACGGTTTTGCCGTTGTCTGCAGCGACCACAGGGGGCACGGGGCTTCCGTAAGGACGGAAGATGATCTCGGATACATTGGCAAAGGCGGATGGCTGGCCATGGTCAAGGACCTCAGGGCGGTGACCTTGTGGGCAAAGGACAAATGGCCCGGAATTCCGCTCACCCTTTTCGGGCACAGCATGGGCTCCATGGCGGTCCGGTCCTATGTCAAGCGCTATTCATCCCTGATCGACGGCCTTATCGTATGCGGCTGCCCCTCGGACAATCCGGCGAAAGACGCCGGGATCCTGCTCGCAAAGCTTATTGGCCGCCTCAGGGGATGGCATTACAGGCCGAAAATACTCCAGAAGATGTCCTTCGGCACATACAACAAGCCGTTCGTGAAAGAAGGATGGCCGGCTGCCTGGGTATGTTCGGATCCTGCAGTCTTGAAGGCTTACCATTCCGATCCCCTTTGCAAGTATATCTTCACGGCCGACGGTTTCCTGAATCTGCTCCTCCTCATGAAGGATTGCTATTCTACTGACTGGAAAACCATCAGGGCCGCTCTTCCGGTGCATTTCATCTCCGGTGGTGACGATCCTTGCCGCGTGAATGACAAAGCGTTGGAAAAAGCGGCGCAGGCCATGCGGGACAGGGGCTTCGCCCACGTGTCCCTCAAGATATACCCCGGCCTCCGCCACGAAATCCATAACGAGACCGCACATCAGGAAGTGTGGGACGATATCCTTTCTTATCTGGCCCGGAATTGACCGGGAACTGCATGCTGTAAAGGTTTTCGGAATGATCTTCAATACCGGAGTGCTGAGATACGATTTGGGAGAAGGCGCTGAAGCATTCTCCACGTACAGGGACGCTGTTCTCCCCTTCCCGGTCGTGCAGGGGCATCAGGTACATGGGGACAAGATTGCCGTTGTGGACAGGGCGGATATGACCCGGGAAGAGTTGGAAGGCTACGACGCTTTCGTGACCAATTTGCCCCGGGTAGCCGTCGGCGCCCGTACGGCCGACTGCGTTCCTGTGCTGCTGTATGACCCGGTCAAACGCGTGGTCGCGGCAGTCCATGCCGGTTGGAAAGGTACGGTCCTCAAGATTGTCCAGTCCGTCATCGGGACCATGGCCAGGGAGTACGGTACGTCTCCTTCGGATCTGAAGGCCGTAGTCGGACCTTCCATCGGTCCGAAGAGTTTCCAGGTAGGAGAGGAAGTCGCAGCCAGATTCAGGGAGACCGGTTTTCCCATGGAGAGCATCTTGTCTTTCCGCGGCGACGGTGACGGCACCCCGATGTCCGGAGGGCTGCACATAGACCTCTGGGAGGCAAATCGCTGGCTTTTGGAGCAGGCAGGTGTCCGGTCGGAAAACATCCGCCTCACCGGGATCGACACCTACACGGCGAAGGCCTTTTTCTCCGCCCGACGCGAGGGGATCAAATGCGGACGTATAATCAATGCCATCCGGCTGGTTTGAAAGATTTTTTGTACATTTGTTCCCGTTAGTTCAGGCAGTGTATGAAAAAAGTCCTTGTTTCCTTGTCCATTTTCGCCTTGTGCGCCTTCCGGATTTCCGCCCAGGGTTCTTCCGACCTCGGAATGTGGAGCAGCATCCAGCTTGTCAAATCATTCGGGGCTCCTTATGCCATGGCCCGTCTTGAGCACCGTTCTTTCGAGAATGCCGGCAGCACAGAATGCTGGTTCGCCATGGCCGGCGGAGGTTGCAACTTCAACAAGTGGCTAAAGGGAGACCTGAGCTATGAGTACTGGAGCATTCCGGCGGCCGGCGGCATGACCCAGCACAAGGCCGTGCTCTGCTTCACGGAGACCATCAGGCGCGAGGGCCTTTCGCTTGCCCTCAGGGAAAAATACGAGCTGGCATATAACCCGGACGCGGATACTTTCAGTAATACTCTGAGGACCCGCCTGCGCGGGCAGTACAGGGCTCCTGACAGCATCCTGACGCCCTATCTGATGTTCGAGTTTTTCAGCAGTTTCGACAGCGGAAAATGGGTGCGCTCGCTGCACTATGCCGGTACGGAAATCAGCCTCGGGAAAGGGCACTCGCTGGATTTCTTCTACATGTACCACCTGTACGACAAAGGCGGCCTTTCAGCCGCCTGCCATCTTTTGGGGATTGGATATACCCTTGTTTTCTAGTCCGTTTCCATCTCTTCCGAGAGGACGTCAGCCGCGCGGACAGTGACAGTGCTGTCGTAGCAGCTGAACATCTCCGCGACCTCCTCTTTGCGTCGGACCCCGGTGCAAATGCTTACAAGGGGCACTACGACCAGCCCGAGCACCATGGCAAGCACGCCTGCATTGATCGGTGAAGTGAAATACGGGCTGATGAAGGTCTTGCCCGTGAACGTGCAGTACATGCAGCCGCACATGACCCCAACGCCCGTAATGAAGGAGGCCCAGACCGACGCAGCGGTGGTGCGCTTCCAGTAGAGTCCGTAGAGGAACGGTGCGAGGAAGGCCCCGGCCAATGCGCCCCATGAAATGCCCATGAGCTGGGCGATGAAGGTCACTGAACTCTTCGCCTGGATGATCGCGAGAACGGACGAGACGACTATGAAGAACAGCACGAGCAGGCGTATGCAGAGCAGTTTGCTGCGTTCGTCCATATGGGCCCCTTTGCGCGCCTTGGCCAGGGCCGGATCGATAATATCCAGCGTCAGGGTGGATCCTGAAGTCAGAACAAGCGAGGAAAGGGTCGACATGGACGCCGACAGCACCAGGATGATGACCACGCCTATCATGAGGTCGGGAAGCGAGGCCAGCATGGACGGCACGATGCTGTCATATATCGGAGTGCCGGCAGCGGTATACTCGATGCTCCCGCCGTAAAGACGCCCGAAGCCACCGAGGAAATAGCACCCGCCGGCCACGATAATGGCGAATAAGGTGGAAATGATAGTACCCTTGCGGATTGCTGCCTCATTGCGGATGGCGTAGAATTTCCCGACCATCTGGGGCAGTCCCCAGGTTCCGAGGGATGTCAGGAGCACGACCCCGAGGAGGAATACGGGCTGGGGACCCAGGAAGGACACGAACGCTCCGTTCAATCCGGGGGCGACTTCTGAAGGAATGCGCGAGAGACTCTCCACGGCAGCGCTGAATCCGCCGTTTCCGCTGAGCACTGACGCTATCACAGCGCAGATGCCCACCAGCATGATAAGGCCCTGGATGAAATCATTCACCGCAGTTGCCATGTAACCTCCGACCAGCACGTATATGCCGGTAAGGACGGCCATTCCGAGCACGCACCAGACATAATCCACGCTGAAAGCCATGCTGAAAAGGCGCGAAAGACCGTTGTACAGTGAAGCGGTATAGGGAATAAGGAATATGAAAACGATAACTGACGCTGCCACTTTCAGGGCGTTGCTGAAGAAGCGTTTCCCGAAGAAGTCCGGCATCGTGGCGCTCTGCAGATGCTGGGTCATCAGGCGCGTGCGACGCCCGAGTATCCGCCATGCCAGCAGCGACCCGATCAAGGCGTTGCCCAAACCGATCCAGGTCGCAGCAAGTCCATATCTCCATCCGAACTGGCCGGCATATCCGACGAAAATGACTGCCGAGAAATAGGATGTGCCGAATGCGAACGCCGTAAGCCAGGAGCCGACATTGCGGCCGCCCAGGACAAAGCCCTGGACGTCAGATGCGCTGCGGCGGCAATAGATGCCGACGCCGGTCATCACAGCGAAGAAAAGGACAAGAAGAATGATTTTCAACAACATACACTACTTATACTAACTTGATATCGGATTCATTCCTTGACAAAGGGCTTCAGGCCTTTTGCCGCATCTGCTGCAGTAATCCTTTTTTCGCCGTTGTCGAGGTCGATGAGGACGTACCTGTCGCGCCCCATGCCGAGTTCCTTCATGTATGAGAGCTGGCGAAGGCCGTGCCTGGTCTCTATACGCTCGACCAGGTCATGATGCTCTTCCGCCGTCATGGCATAGATGATATCGATGCAGGCCTGGTCTATGGCGAGGATATCGGTCGAGGACAGGATCCCGACGTTTGGCGTGACCACTGGGGCCGCATATATGCCCTCGCAGTCGCAGGAGACGGACATGTTGCGCATCACGTTGACGTATGTCACGTGTCTGCCGAAATGGTCGATGGTCGCCTTCGTGCTCTCAGTCATGCGCTCCATGAATTCTTCTTCCTTGATGTCCCACTGGTTAGGCTGGCCGGGGGTCGTATGGATCCAGGCCTTGCCCACGCGTCCGTCGGCGCATCCGATGCCGATATTCTTGTTGGAGCCGCCGAATCCGCCTTGCGTGTGGCCTTTGAAATGGGTGAGGGCCACCATTGAATCATAGTTCACCAGATGGCTGCCTACGGACATCCTCTTGAACCACTTCCCGCCCTTTACCGGGAGCGTCAGGGTATCCTGTTCGTCCATTATGTCAACCGGACAGAATGTCCATCCGTTTACTTCGAGGGTCTTTCTATGATCTTCGGTAGTATAGCGATCACCCTTGTAATAGGTATTGGTCTCTATTATCGAGGCCTCCGGCAGATCCTTCTGCATGAGTGCCTTGACCCATTCGCTCGGGATAATGTTCGGGCCGTTCTTCTCTCCGGTATGGAGCTTTACGCCCACTTTGCCTGTAATTCCGCCGCAGACCTTTTCGTATGCCGCGATGAGGCCGTCGGCTGACAGGTTCCGGGTGAAATACACAACTGCTTCTTCCCCG
>JAEEIQ010000030.1 GCA_016281435.1 Bacteroidales bacterium | reverse complement strand
TGCGGCCGGTTCCGCTTAAAGGGGGAAGAGATGGTTTGCGCGGAGACAATCTACCGCTGAATATGGCAGGCGAAGCGCCGAGGTAACGACGAGATGGCCTGCAACCTTAGGCATCACGGGCGACGGAAGCGAAGACGTGACAGCCAGTACAGATCCAGAGGAATCATCCAGGACAGGGTTGACATATCGCAGAGGCCGGCGGTTGTAGATGAGAAGAGGCGTTTTGGTGACTTTGAAATAGATACGATAATTGGCAAGAACCGCAAGGGCGCCATCATGACGACAAACGACAGGTGCACGCATCTGGTGCTGATCCGCAGGCTTGCTGGGAAAGAAGTCGCCCAGCTGGCCAGCACGGCAATCGAAGCGCTGCTACCCTATAAAGACAAAATACACACGATAACGGCTGACAGCGGAAAGGAATTCGCCCGCCACAAGGAAATTGCGAAGGGGCTTGATGCCGAGTTCTACTTCGCACGCCCGTACCACTCCTGGGAGCGGGGTGCAAACGAGAACACAAACGGGTTGATACGCCAGTACATCCCGAAAGGCACGGACTTCAGCAAGCTGACTGATGAGATGCTTGCTGAGATTGAATGGAAACTGAACCACAGGCCCCGTAAGTCACTCGGTTACAGGACGCCTTTGGAATATTGTAAACAATTATTTAATTTTGACTCTTGAAGTGTGTTGCACTTCTAATTAGAATTCACGTGAAGAAATACGGAATAAAATGACAAGATCCCTTTCTTTCCTGCTTTGCCTGCTGCTTGCAGTCTCATGTGCAAGGAAACCTCATGTGGATGTAGAGGATTTCGGAACCTTATCCGCCGGTGCTGAAGCCAGGCTTTTCACCATGGTCAACTCCTGCGGCAACACCCTTGCCGTGACGGACTACGGGGCCAGGATGGTCAGCCTATGCGTCCCCGACCGCAGCGGCTTTTCCGACGATGTGATAGTAGGTTTCGATGACCTGTCTTCCTTTGAAGCCGGAACGGGATGTTACAGGTTCATGGGATGTGTCCTCGGTCGTTATGCAAACAGGATAAAGGGACCGCAGATCATGATAGACGGCGAACCGTATGCTCTGGAATGCAATGAGTGCCGGCAGGGGATTCCGGTGCAGCTTCATGGCGGAGCAGAGGGGTTTGACCGCCATATCTGGGATGCCGAGATTCTCAGTGAAGACACCCGTTGCGGAGTGCGTTTCACCCGTCTCAGTCCAGACGGAGAAGCCGGTTTTCCCGGCAATCTGCAATGCTCTGTCACATATTGGTGGACAGATGACAATGTATGCGACATCGTTTATGAGGCTATGACCGACCGCACCACCGTGGTCAATCTATCCAACCATACATATTTTAACATGAAAGGCTCCAAGGCAGGTTATGTCATGGAGCACATCCTCATGGTGGATGCAGACAGCTGCATATTCAACAGCCGCCAGTTCGTTCCCGATCAGATCCTTGCAGTCGGGGGTACCCCTCTGGACTTCCGGGTGCCGAGAAGGATGGATTCCATGCTTGAGAAGGAATATGGCCAGAAAGTCATGGTCGGCTCGTGGATAATCAGGAATTGGGACGGTTCGCTTCGAAAGATTGCAGACATGTATGATCCGTACGGAGGCAGAGGAGTGGAGATATGGAGCACGGAACCCAATTTCATTACAGAGGCCGGACGCTCCTTTGACGGAACCGTTGAAGGGAAACACGGCCCGATTGAGAAATTCGACGGCATGATACTCGAAACCCTCCACATGGCAGATTCTCCAAACCAGCAGCGCTTCCCGAGTACAATTTTGCGCCCCGGAGAGAAATATCACTCCGAGACGCAATATCGTTTCTATGTAAGATAAAAGATATGGTGAACACAATCTAGATTTACAAAAATGGTCGGATTCTTGACCAAAATTGCAGTGGATGCAAAATAGTTCTTCTGAAACTGGCTACACCGCCAAAACAATCGCGGGGTCAATATTCAGGCGCGTTGAGATGATTCGGGCCTGTTCGTAGGTGGGATTGGCTTTCCCGCTCAGGATGGCGCTTAGACGAGGCGCCGTGATTCCCAAGATGGCAGCGAGTTCCTTCTGGCTCCATTTATTCTCCGCCAGACGGGCGTTCATGGTCTCTGAGAGCGTGGGAGCCTCGATTGTGTAGTGCACTTTCTCGTACTCCTCGACAAGGGCGGAGAGTACGTCCAGTTCCTGAAGACGAGGATCGTCAGCGGGCGTGTTCTCGTCCGTTTCAAAGAAAAGCTGGTCAATACGGGCCATCATGGCCTTGTACTGTTTTTCATCCTTGATCTGTGCCATAATCTATCCTCCTATATGGTTGATGCGTCAATCTTGTCGTATTCGCTGTGTGTCCCGACAAAACGGATGTACACAAGCTTGGGAATGAACTTTATTGCCGCAACCAGACGGTAATCGCTCCCTTTGATATTGAAAACATATCGCTGGTTCTTCACGTAATCTACTGAGTTGGAGTCATTCCGAATATCGTTCAAAGAACTCCAATTGGCTCTATCAGTCTTTACATACCACTCTCTCAAGGCCTGTTCACTGTCCGGATGCTTGGTCCAAAACTCTCTCAATGTGGATATGGCAATCACCCTCATGGCACAAAGATAAGAATTACAAATTTAATAACATAATTATTTATAAGATAATTTATCTAAACCTGAGTTCAAACACAGTTTGGTGCTCATCGCTACGGAGGAGCTCGATGCTGCCGTTGTGTATGTTGCCAGTTCTCCATTAAAATTGGTTGGAAAAGTGGAATTATACTCTTTTTCTTTTGCGTAATGAATAAAATTCGCTAATTTTGTGCAGTACAAAAGATATAGTGAATGAAAAGCATCGTACTCAAACAACGTGCAGAAAGAGATGAACTGGTATCCAGGCCTTACTATCCGAGGCAGAATATTGTGGATGTCAATCCCTACTTGGAATCCAATGTCATCAAGTTGATAACCGGCCCCCGCAGAGCCGGCAAGTCTGTCTATGCCTTGCAGATTCTTTCCGGAAAGAACTACGCATATCTGAACTTCGATGACGGTCAGCTCCTGAGTAGTTTTGACGAAGACCAGCTGATGCAGGCACTCGCAGAGGTCTATACGGATTATGAGTACCTTTTGTTGGACGAAGTGCAGAACTTGGAATCCTGGGATGAATGGGTTTCGAAGTTGTATCGTCGCGGCGTTAATCTGGTCATAACCGGATCCAATGCCAACCTGCTTTCCAGTGAGATGGCTACTCTGCTTACGGGAAGATACGTGGAAATACAGATTCTGCCTTTCTCGATGAATGAGACGCTGGACTACAGGGGCGTGCCGATGCTGCCTATCCTTCCTGACGAGAGAGCGAAATTGTCTTTGGAGATGGAAGAGTATCTGGTGAAAGGCGGCTACCCTGAAACATTGAAGAACCGGGAGATAGAGCAGGGCTACCTCGGATCTCTGTTCGATTCCATCATCTTGAAAGATGTTGCGAAGCGCCATAAAATCAGAAAGACGACAGAACTGTACGACCTGGCGGATTATCTCATCAGCAATTATTCAAATCCCCTGAGCTACAACGAAATCGCCGATGAGCTCTCTCTGGGCAGCGTGACCACCGTCAAGAAATTCTGCAAATACCTGGCAGAGCCTTTCCTGTTTTACTTCCTCCCGCGTTACGATTATAAGCTGAAGGAAATGAAAAAGGCTCCTAGGAAGGTCTATGTGGTAGATAACGGTTTCATCTACACCCGTTCCTTCGAACTGTCCGGCAACAGCGGTCGGCAGTTGGAGAACCTTGTGTTTGTCGAGCTGCTGAGAAGAGGTTATGATCCGGAGAAATCCCTGTTCTATTACAGGACCAGGAATGACAAGGAGGTTGACTTCGTAACGCGCAAGGGCAAGACCGTGACATCCCTGATTCAGGTGTCTTATGATATTTCCAAGACAAAGACGAAGGAAAGGGAACTGGATGCCCTTGTCCGTGCCTCGGATGAATTGAAATGTGACAATCTGGTTCTACTAACTTGGGAGCGTGATGAAACGCTGGATTATAAGGGAAAGAACATTCAAGTATATTCAGCTAATAAATGGTTCATATCTCGTTAATCCTGTAGGAGTCACCAGAAAAATCGCTAAGTTACTGAAAAACAAGCACTTAGCGATTTTTCTTTTCCAAGTTGCCCCACCGTTGCCCCACCGATTTTTTCTGGAGGGGCTTTTTTTGACCCCTGGACCGTATGGGAGAAGGTCCCACGGGAAACCAGGAACTACCTCCCGTCGCTTCTTGCGGTGGGGTATCTCAGGAGCATCCGATGAGACGCAGGTGGTACTCCTTCGAGGGGCTCACCCCCGGGCAGAAAAAGACCAAGGCAAGGAGAGGCGTTCTCCTTGCCCTGGTGCTGTTCCTTCTGATGAACGTCCTGGCGTTCGGCTAGGGGACTAATTCTAGCTATTCGGCGTCAGGGTCCAGGTGTTACCTTTGACTGACCAGTTGAGATTCGTGGTGGCAGTACCGGCAGTCCAGGAGGTGGTATTGTCGATGGTGACGGAGCCGGAAGATGTGTCTCCAGAGCCTCTTCCGATAGGAGCAAGGGCGTCAATGCCCATCATTGCCTTGACGGAGGTGATTCCGGAGGTGATGGTGATGCTGGAGAATTTTCCATAGTATCCGCTTCCGATGCCGGCGGCGAAAGTTCCTCCCGTGGCGGTCACCTCTCCTCCGGAGATGGTAATGTTTCCGCAGGTGCCACTCAATCCGCTTCCGATGCCGGCGCCAAGATCTCCTCCCGTGGCGATTACCGTGCCTCCGGAGATGGTGATGTTTCCGCAGGTGTCATCTCTTTTGCTTCCGATTCCGGCGGCCTTGCTTCCTCCAGTGGCGGTTAGGCTGCCGGAGCCCTGGATGGTCAGGGTTTTACCGGAAGGTCCGGCCTGGATGGCGGGATAGCCATCAGCGCTTGTAGATACGGTGTTGCTGCCCGCCAGCGTGATGGTGGCGTTGCCAATGCATTGGATGGCGGGGCCGGAGGTTACGGAAATGGTTGCGCCCGAAAACTTTATATCAGCACCATCTTCCAAGGTGATGGTTGATGAATAATAACCCGTATAGATTCCTGCCGGCAAATCCGTTAAAGTACCGGATGAGGTTGATGGATCTCCGGGTGTCAAGGTGACAGGAATACTTTTATAGAACGCTCCCTTATTCAGTGTCCCCGAGCCGGTCGTGTATGTGTAGGTTGTTGTGCTATTATATCCAGATACACTGGAATAAAGCGTGACCGTACCGCTGTACGGCAACATTGCGACATAGACAATGTCATCAGATTTGAAGCCTCTGTATGACGTTCCTCCTCCTGTAGATACGGAGTTGCTCGCTCTATCCGATGCGATTTGATATGTTGCACCCGCGCATTGAATCGTGAGTCCAGCGGAGGCAGACATTGTACGTTCGACTGCCGTGCCGCCGGCTGTAGATGCAAAACCCAGTTCAAAGGCGCATATCGCCAGCTGGTTCACCATACTCACGCTTCCGTCGATGACCGCTGTTCCTCCATCCACTGAAATGGCTCCTGTCCCGATAGCTGCATCGAAATAGGTACTGATGGGATTTGTCCCATCGGTCAAGTTTCCATATTGATTGTTGTACAGTTGGCTCACGTCCAGCCATCCGGAGCCATCGTGTAGCGAAGCAGGATATACAAGCGTTGCGGACCCGCTTATTGCATCAGTAAGAGTGGCTGTGATGGTAGCCTTGCCGTCCGTGACCGAGGTGACGGTGGCCGTCGCGGTGGCATGCCCACTCGATGTGGTGTAATAAACCGCTATCTCTTCATTCTCCGCCCAGGTGGCAGTACCGTCGGAGCTCAGTGCCTTCGTGGCCTCTCCGCCCTTTCCTTCGAGAGTCGCCGTGAACTGCACGGTCGTATGCTGCTCTTCGGTAACTTGCTCTTCGGTTACCACAGGGTTCTCCTGCGTGCATCCTGCCCACACCGCTGCGGCGAGGACAAGGACCATCATTTTCTGGAATTTCATTGTCTTCATGGCGGCAGGGGTTTAAGCAAAGGGATTATCGTCGGTGGTGTCGTAGCTGTTACGATCGTTCATCGTGTTCTGGCTCTGGCAGATCATGCCTTCGGTCCGGATCTCGAAGACCTGGAACGAAGGGGCCTCATAGAATGACTTGTCGTTTTTTCCCATTGCTTGCTATGGATGATGGATTCAAAGGAGTAAATTTATTGATTTTGGTAGAAAAATGCAACGGAGGTATAATTTTATCCAAGGTCCAGATCCTGCTGGGTCTGGACTATTTTTCGTGTGGCCTTCACCTTGACGGTGAGGCCGTACAGATCTGCTATCTTGAATAGTAGGAGATGGCGATGTCGTCGACCTTGAACCAACGGTTCAGACCTGTATAGCCGATGCCGAGCTGCTCGGCGAGCGTCTTGCGCTGGATGCCGTACTGACCCATCGCTACACGCAAGAAGGCCAGGCGCATCAGGCCGTTCTCGTTCACCAGGTTTTCTATTTCAATATATGCTTTCTGTCCTCAATGCAGGCAGCAACGGAAAGGGGGCCGGGATTGGCGGACGGTATGGAGATCAATACACCCACAGCGACCACTGCGGCAACATCACAATCTCAGGCGGAAACGTCACCGCAATAAAAGGAAGTGATGCAGATTATAGTATAGGCATCCCTTGCAGCGTTGACTTCGGGGACATCGTCGTCGGAGGGGTCAGGTATTACGATTCGTCCAGAGATATATTTGAAAACGACGGTCTGGCAAAACTTCAGGAAAGTCCCTTCATCTACCCCAGGCCGTAAGTTCCGCCGGCCGGAAACTTATGCGTCTGCAAAAACGCGGCCGTCTTCCAGCGTTATGCAGAGCTTCGTGTATTCGCAGTGAAAATCGTTCCTGAGCCGGTCAAGGTAGCGGGCGGATTCCCACTTGCACATCGGAAGGTCGTGCAGCAGGTAATTGCCGCAGGCTTCCGGGCGCGTGGCGGGAACCTCGTCCTGCGTGAGTATCCATTCAAGGCACTCGATGGTAAGCCGGCGCATATCTTCCACGCTGTAAGAACCCGTCATGATGACGTACATGCCGGTAAGGCATCCCATGGGCCCTACGTAGACTACGTCCTCCTTTACCCTTGAATTGCGGAACCAGGTCGCCATCAGGTGCTCAAGGCTGTGAATCGCGGCCGGAGCGACGGCCGGCTCCTTGTTGGGCTCCGTGATGCGGAGATCGAAGGTCGTGAACCCCCTGTCTACGCGTGAAACATAGATTCCAGGCTTGAGACGGGTATGATCGATAGTGAAACTCTGAATTACCTCCATGTCGTAATAGCTGTTCTTCTGCAAAAGTAAGAAAAACTCAGGCGGAACGCAAAAGATACAGCACAGGGAATATCTCCAGACGGCCTATAAGCATCTCTATCAGGCTGCTCAATTTGAGCACGGGAGGGAGAGCCGCGTAATTGGACATGGATCCGACATCCCCGAAACCCGGTCCGACGTTGCCTATGCAGGCAATGGAGGCTGTCACTCCCGTCGTGAAGTCCAACCCGGAAGCGATGTTCAGCGCAGCGAAAACAACCATTATCAAGAGATAACAGATGATATAGCCGTACGCGTCGCTGACCTGCTCCACGGTCTTCGTCTTTCCGTCCACTCGCACGCAGTACACGGCATTGGGAGAGACCGTCAGCTTCACTTTCCGGTGTATTCCCTTGGCTGCCAGGACAGCGCGGTCCATCTTAATGCCGCCGGACGTCGAGCCGCTGCACCCGCAGATCAGGGAACAGATGATGAGGATGGCCATGCTGAGCGGGGGCCATAGAGTCGTGTCCCTGGTAGCGAATCCCGTGGTGGTAGATATCGATGCCACCTGGAAAGACGCGTCGCGGAGCGCATCCCCGAAAGAAGCATAATGGCCGTTTACCATCAGGTCAGCGGTGACGACAAGCGTAGCCGCCAGCACCAGACAAAGGAATATCCTGATGATTTCGGGCTTGAAGATAAGCCGGGGACGGCCCTTCAGGAAGGCCAGGAACAGGATGCCGAAATGGATGCCGGCGGTAAGCATCGCTGCGGTAAGGACGGTTTCCGCTGCCGGGTTGTCATAAAAGGAGATGCTGGCATTCCGCGTGCAGAAACCGCAGGTGCTGCAGGCCGACATGGCGTTTGTCGCCGAATCGAACCAGCCCATCCCGGTCAGTTTCAGGGAAAAGAACGTGACGAGCGTCAGAAGGATATAGGTCAGCAGCATCCTGTTGGCGAAACTGGTTCTGCGCCCCGCCGAGAAACCGTCCTTCGCAAGGCTGGAGATCTCCGCCCCGGAGAGGGTGGATTTTTCCATGCCGGCAGTTATCATGGAGAAAAGCGTGACTATGCCTATGCCTCCGACCCATGCTGTCGATATGCGCCAGAACTGGAGCCCGCGCGGAAGGGCCTCTATATCGTTCAGTATGGACGCTCCGGTCGTGGTGAAGCCCGAAACGCTCTCGAAAAGGGCGTTGACGGGAGTGAACTCGTGGCCATAGAACAGGAAAGGAAGCATACCGAAAAGACATGCCAGTATCCACGCACATACCACTATGCAGTTCCCTTCCCGGAAGGTAAGATTATGATGTCTCCTTTTGACGAAAATTAGCGGGAAATAGCCTGGCATTCCCGCCAGGATGGCCGACAGCAGCAGGACCGTCCGGCTATCGTCCCCGGGCGTGCAGAAAGCGATGATTCCGGACACCGTCATGAGCGCGGACACAAGCAGAAGCGATACGCCGACATACCAGGTGATGATCCTCCAGTTCATATCTTCCGATTTTGACAGGGCAAAGATATTTGCAGGACCGTCATTTATCAACACAAAAATATTTATCTTTGCATTGATAAAATCAATCATGAGAAAATGACAATCCAGCAACTGAGGTACATCATAGCCATCAACCATTACGGACATTTCGGAAAAGCGGCCGAAGCCTGCGGACTGACGCAGTCGACCCTGAGCCTGATGGTAAAGAAATTGGAAGAAGAACTCGATGTGCGTCTGTTCGACAGGGACTCGCATCCGGTCCGTCCTACCGAGATCGGCCTCAAAGTTATAGACCAGGCAAAGGTGGTCGTGTATAACATGGAGCAGATAACCCACATCACCCAGTCGGAAAAGGAGATGGCATCCGGACCACTCAAGATCGCCCTGATCTCGACCGTCGCGCCGGTGCTGATTCCGGGGCTTTTCAAGCACCTCGGAAAGGACTGCCCGTCCATATCCCTTCAGACGGAAGAGATGCTCACAGACACGATCAAGGACAAACTCCGGAAAGCGGAAATCGACATGGGCATCATGGCCGGGCCCGTGAACGATGCTGATTTTCTGGAAGTTCCACTATATCATGAAAGGTTCCTGGCTTACGTATCACCGGGGAATCCCGCCTTCGCGCAGGAATGCATCAAAGCCGGATCCCTGTACGAGGGCGGCGTCTGGATCATACGCGACGGACTGAGGAAACTGGACGATTCGGACCTGAAAGAGGGCGTGTTTACTTACGAAAAGTTCTTCGAAGGCGGACGCGTGGGCACCCTGATTCAAGTCGTCAACGACAACGGGGGCATCACCATCATTCCGGAGACGCATAAGAACCTCATCTTGTTCAGCCAGCAGAACTGCCTCCGTCCGATAGTCGATCCCGTGCCAGGCCGGACGGTTTCACTTGTCATACGGAACGACTACATCCACGAGGCCAAGCTGAATGCAGTCGTGAGCGCCGTCAGGAGCATCATTCCCGGGGATATGCTGGAAAACGGGATCAGGAGAGGACCGGTCAGGCTATAACTTCATTCCCTGAAGGGCCTGTTTCCGCTCTTCCGGAACGCGCCAGCTCTCGCGAGCCTTCTGCAGGGCCTTGTTATGGATCCAGCGGCCCAGCCTGCGCCCGGCGAAAAACGGCAGGGTCATTTCGTACCGGCGGCAAAGGCCTTCTGCGAACAGCCACGCGGCGCCCATCCGGATATAATACGGGTCGGAGTCCAGGTAGCCGCGTCCGCAGGCATAATCCAGAGTCCGTTCCAGATGGCTTCCGTCGAGAAAATGAGCCAGGGCGAGAATCAATCCCACACGGGCACGGAACTCTTCACGTGAATCTATAAGCCCGCACAGGAATGTCCAGATCTTCTCCTTGTCCTCCTTTTCCACCCACTTCGCATTGCAGCAGAAATTATCGCAGATGGCCCAGTTGTCAACAGCCGGGATAAACTCATCGATCATCCCCAGGCGGTCTTCAAGCGGGACTTTCACATAGTCTATGACAAGGCCCCAGATCATCCTCTCCTCATGCGTGAGCCCTTCCCTGCCGGTCAGCGGGTTGCGGGCCTTCCATACGTCCAGCTGGCGCCGCCAGTCCGCGCTGCGCGAAAGCTGCTTCGCTACAGCCTTCATCTCAGGCGTATGCATGCCAAGGATCCGGGTGCCTTCTTTCGGGGATAAGATATTTATATGTCCTTTACGATAGCGCTCGTCAAGAATGAAGCGCTCCGGAACGAATGTCCGCAGATATTCCTCGGTTAGAAGTTCCATGGAATACGGTAAGAAAGCGGAGGAAGAGGGATTCGAACCCCCGGTGCGTTGCCGCACAACAGTTTTCAAGACTGCCGCCATCGACCACTCGGCCATTCCTCCATTGAGACTGCAAAGATACTATTCTTTCGCTTGGCTTCAAAAAAAAGTTGAAGGCGGGGAGTCGCAGGGGCCGCCATGGCAGCCAAACAGCTATCTATCAAACAATAATCCATACACGCTTCCCCCGAAATCGGAGGAAGCGTATCAGCTCTTTTCACTAACAATCAAAGCTTTATCCGCCACGCAAAAATTAAGACGGTCCGAGTTCGCACGCACCCGTGACGCGGAATAAATCTATTTCGCCGAATAAAAGGAGTAAAATTCGAAAAAAGATAGTATTTTTGCAGTCCGCTTCGCTTCGGAGGACCTGAGTCCATGCGGGCGGGACATAAAAGGTGAGTTGTCCGAGTGGTTGAAGGAGCCTGCCTCGAAAACAGGTGTACGGGTGACCGTACCGGGGGTTCGAATCCCTCACTCACCGCGAAAAAAAACCAGCGTCAGCTGGCTTTTTTCGTTTATTTCAAGACCTTGAGAATCTCGCTCTCCATGATCTTGTAACCGTCAAGGTTCGGGTGGATTGAATCGCCGGAGAGGCTCTCGGGAAGATTCCCGGAGGATTTGTCGATGTCCGCAAAATATTCGACACACTGTATCTTGTGCGCCTTCGCATAGGATGAGATCATCTCGTTGAGACGGATAATCTTATCCGTAGGATCGCCGAGGGCCATGCGCCACTTGATCTTCGTCGTAGGGAATACAAGGCAGAGAACAGGCTTGATCTTGTGCAGCTTGACGAGCTCGACCATCGAGACTATGTTCTGCATGACGTTCTCAAGTTCTATCTGGCCGTTGTTCTGCGCGATGTCGTTGATTCCCGCCAGGAGCACCATGTACTTCGGCTTCAGGGCAATCACATCAGCCTGGAGGCGGACAAGCATCTGGGACGTGGTCTGGCCGCTGATGCCGCGTCCGACGAAATTGTTGGACGTGAAGAAATCAGGATCCCGCTTTGCCCATCCGTCGGTTATGGAATCTCCGAAGAAGACCGCCTTCGGGGACTTTGTCAATTCAGAATTAGCCTTCGCATAGCGCTCATGCATTGCCCAGGTCCGCGTAGCGGGCTTTTCCGCGGCGGCAGACTTGGCAGGCTGTGAGAAAGCAAACGGAGCGGAAGCGATTACCGCCATCAAAATCAGAACTACTCTTTTCATCGTTTTTTTCTTCTAAGATACTTCTTTTTTTGCCAAATGCACTTCAAATTCAAAAATAAACTAACTTTGGAGTCGAAATGGAAGACGAAAAGAGATCCGCTGAAATCCTGTCCCTGGCCTCGGAAGCCGGACATATCCTGCTTGAGAACGGGGCGGAGATTTCACGCGTGGAAGAAACCATGGAAAGGATCGCCACCCACTACGGGGAAGAAAAGGAAAACTTCTTCGTCCTGAGCAACGGCATCTTCACCACAGGAAAATCATATGCCAACGTCGAATTCATCCCGATAAAGGGGGCCCGGCTCGACAAGGTGGTCGCAATCAACCAGTTCTCACGGGACATCGCCGAAGGGCGCCACACCCTTGGGCAGGCTCGGGAACGGCTGGAAGAAATCAAGCGGGAGCCCCCGAAACCCCTGTGGGAACAGTTTGCCGGAGCGGCGCTAGGAAGCGGTGCGTTCTGCGCCATTTTCGGAGGCAGCCTGGCGGACTGCGCAGCAGCGCTCGTGGCCGGAACGCTCGTTTATATGTTCCTTGTGCTCATCGGTTCTCCCTACATGTCCAAGGCACTCGGAAACATCTGCGCCGGCGCGGTAGGCACCGCCGCCTGCATCATCTTCCATTCCCTGGGTTTCGGGCACACCTTGGGGAACATGATGGTCGGGACGCTGATTCCGCTGATTCCCGGGGTCCCGTTCACGAACGGACTGAGGGACATCGCAAATGAGGACTACCTGGCCGGCATAACCCGCCTGATGGACGCGATAATGGTGTTCCTGTGCATCGCAATCGGAGTATGCCTGACCTTCATCGCGCATAGCTGGATAGCCGGCGGGATGATCATCATGAACGGCACCGTGACCGATCCCCTGACCGCAATGCTCCCCATCCAGATGCTTGTGGCCCTGGTCGGCACCTCGTCCTTCGCAGTGCTTTTCGGAGTGCCCAGGAAGTACTACCTTTCCTGCGGGGTGGTCGGGATGCTCGGCTGGGCCGCATATTTGCTTTCGCTCCGCTATACCCCCTTGGGGATTTTCGGAGGCACCCTGGTTGCTGCAACCCTGATCGCGCTGCTTTCGAGCTGGTCGGCCCGGCTCCTGAAATGCCCCAGCACCGTATTCCTCATCTGCGGCATATTCCCCCTGATTCCGGGCGCAGGAGTGTTCTGGAGTTCATATTACATCGTTTCCGAGCAGATGCGTTCGGCCGCCGGGGCAGGCTTCCTTGCGGTCAAGGTCACGATAGCCATCGTACTGGGCATCATCCTCGCAACCAACCTCAAGCGCATACGAAAACAGCCGGCCTGAAACAGACCGGCTGCGATGTACACCCTCAGGGGCTCGAACCCTGGACCCATTGATTAAGAGTCAATTGCTCTACCAGCTGAGCTAAGGGTGCATGACTTCAATTCTGTGACCCGTTCGGGGCTCGAACCCGAGACCCCAACATTAAAAGTGTTGTGCTCTACCAACTGAGCTAACGAGTCTTCCTCCCGATTGGGATTGCAAAGGTATTGCTTTGCTTTGAAAACTCCAAATATTTTTTCACTTTTTTAGGGCCGGCAGAAGCAGTCCAGTTTTAATCGCGGCGGAACTTGCGGGCCTTGCGGAATTCGTTCGATCCTAGCAGCCGCCTGAGGAGCAAAGGATCGTTCGTCGTGATCGCATCGACGCCGTTGTCTATGTACCAGCGCATTTCGTCGGCCTTGTTGACGGTCCACACGTTGACGCTCATTCCGAGCTTGTGCGCGTCGGCGGTCCAGCCGGGATTGTTCTTGACCACCGTGGTCTCGTAATCGAATCCGTTGATATCCAGCTCACGCAGCTGGGCGGGGGCCAGTTCGCCGTTGAGATACTGGTTCACGAACTTGGGTGCCTCCTTGGCGATGCGCTCGCACATGTGCTTGCTGAATGTGATGAATATCACCCTTTTCGGGTTATACAGGCCGTACTGATGCAGCTTTTCGAAGGTCAGGTCCAAAA
This sequence comes from Bacteroidales bacterium, assembly GCA_016281435.1. The sequence goes on along the minus strand of JAEEIQ010000030.1, from coordinate 45,835 downwards.
GACGGTCCTCGCGGGATGTATTGAGCTGTTTCTTGAGCTCGATGACGAGAATGGTCGTCTTGCTCTTCCGGGCCTGTACCAGGTACTCGTCAAGTGTCGGGATCTTTTCTCCGTTGGGCAGCCTGTGCGCCTCGAAAGAAGACCAGGGGTGGTCCCAGATGCGGACTCCTTCGACATTGTTGTTATGGAACACGATGGGGACGTCGTCCGAGGTCAGCTGGATGTCGCACTCGCTCCCCCAGAGGCCGTACTCCTGAGCAAGCCGGAGGGACTGGATGGAATTCTCGCTGTGCTTCGCCTCATCGCAGTCCCAGAAACCGCGATGGGCCACGATGGCGGTCCGGCCCTTGTTCGGGACCTTGGGGAACTTGACGGATGACTTGGCGGTCAGGTCGGCCGCAAGGAAACTGCAGGCGCTGACCAGCGCGGCAGCCATGAGGATGATTCGTTTCATAATGTCCAAATTTAGCAATTATTCGGATATTTTGAGTAATTTTGACCCGCTTTTAAAACAATAATGAAATGATCAAAGTCAATCTCGGAGGTTGTTCCTCCTTCGTAAAGGATGCAGATTTCGCAGAATACACCGCCAAGGCGCTGGAGGCATTCGACGTGCTTGAAAGCGAAAAAGGCGCCGGCAACGACTTCCTCGGATGGAAGACCCTTCCCGTGGATACTCCGGAAGAACTTATAGCTGAATGCGAGGCCGTACGTGACAGCTGGGCCGCCAAGGGAGTGGACCTTGTGACCGTGATCGGTATCGGCGGCTCCTACTTGGGCGCTCGCTGCGCCATCGAGGCTCTGTCCCACAGTTTCGTGCGCAAGGAAGGCGTGCCGCAGGTGGTATTCGCCGGCAACAACCTGTCCGAAGACTACCTGGCCGAGCTGATGGACCTCGCCCAAACGCGCAACACCGCGTGCGTCGTGATCTCAAAGTCCGGCACCACGACTGAACCCGCAGTCGCTTTCCGCATCGTCAAGGCCTATCTCGAAGGGCGTTACGGCCGTTCCGAGGCCGCTTCCAGAATAGTTGCCGTCACCGATGCCGCAAAAGGTGCCCTCAAGACTCTCGCCACCAGCGAAGGATACAAGACTTTCGTAGTTCCGGACAATGTCGGCGGGCGTTATTCTGTGCTGACCCCGGTCGGACTTCTTCCCATCGTCCTCGCGGGGATCAACGTGCGTGAAATGCTCCGCGGCGCCGCCGACGAAAGGAAGTCCCTGCTCGTCAGGGATGCAGGGAACGAGGCGGTTAAATATGCGGCCATGCGCAACCTGCTTTACTCGAAACTCGGGAAGAAGGTTGAAATCCTCGTGAGCTTCAATCCCAAATTCGTCTATCTCGCCGAATGGTGGAAACAGCTTTACGGAGAGTCCGAGGGCAAGGACGGCAAGGGTATCTTCCCCGCCTCGGTCAATTTCACCACGGACCTCCATTCCATGGGACAGTTCATCCAGGAAGGAGACAGGGTCATGTTCGAGACCGTAATCGACATCAAGAAGGCCTCGCGCGAAGTCGTCATAGGCACCGATGCCGACAACCTCGACGGCCTGAACTATCTGGCCGGACAGCGGGTCGAGCATTGCAACGCAATGGCCCTTCTCGGCACCAAACTCGCCCATATCGACGGCGGAGTGCCCCAGATCGGCATCGATGTCGAAAAGATCGACGCATACAACCTCGGCGCCATCTTCTACTTCTTCGAATTCGCCTGCGGCGTAAGCGCCTACCTGCTCGGAATCAATCCGTTCAACCAGCCCGGTGTCGAGGCGTACAAGAAGAACATGTTCGCCCTCCTGCGCAAGCCCGGATACGAGAAGCAGACGGAAGAGTTGCTGAAGCGCCTGTAAAAAATACAGGTTCCCGGAAAAATTTCGTTCCGAAACCCTTGCAGATTTCGCAATTATGCGTATATTTGCATCCGCTTTCCGGGAAAGCGACCAGTCTGGTGCGGTAGTTCAGCTGGTTAGAATGCCGGCCTGTCACGCCGGAGGTCGAGGGTTCGAGTCCCTTCCGCACCGCTAAAACGAGTTCCTGCCTTTTGGTAGGAACTCGTTTTTGAAAATAACAGGACATGACAGAATTCGAAAAATTCGCGAACCTCGGCAGAGGCATCAGCACCAACACCCTTGACAGGTACGTCAGGAACGGAGCATACATCAACCCTACCGTCATCGAGGAGCGCAAGCTCAACGCCACCTCCATCGATGTCTTCTCCAGGCTCCTCATGGACCGCATCATCTGGCTCGGCTGCCCCATCGACGACGATGTGGCGAACATCGTGCAGGCCCAGCTGCTCTTCCTCATGTCCGTGGATCCGAAGGCGGACATCTCCCTATACATCAACACCCCCGGCGGAAGCGTCTCTGCGGGCCTCGGCATCTATGACACGATGCAGCTCATCAGCCCCGACGTGGCGACCATCTGCACCGGCATGGCTGCCTCAATGGGAAGCGTGCTGCTCTGTGCCGGCACGAAGGGCAAGCGCTCCATGCTCCCCCACTCCCGCGTGATGATCCACCAGCCCCTCGGCGGTGTCCACGGCCAGGCGGAGGACATCCTCATCGAGGCCCGGGAGATCGAGAAGTGCCGCGAGGAACTCTTCCATATAATCGCCGAACACAGCGGGCAACCTTACGAGAAGGTATTCGCCGACGGTGACCGCAACTACTGGATGAGCGCAGAGGAGGCCCTCGCCTACGGAATGGTCGACTCCATAATGAAAAAGAAGTGACGGCAGCGGGAGGCAACTTGCATTTTCCGGGGAAATAGTTATATTTGTGGGAAAATTCTAACTAGTACCACAAATATGCAAGAACAAGACGGCAAATACATCTTCGGAGTAGTGAAGGTGGGAGACAAAGGCCAGATCGTCATCCCGAAAGAAGCCCGGACGACTTACGGCATCAACACAGGCGACGCCCTCATAGTACTGGGCGACCAGAGGGGCATGGCACTCCTCAAGACCGAAATATTCCAGAGCGCGATAGACAAGGCGATGGAGGGCCTTTCGAAATGAGAAAACACTGGATCGACAATCTTCGCTGGTTCACGGTTCTTCTGGTGCTGTTCTACCACGTCATATACTTCTACAACAACAAAGGAGTCTTCGGCGGTATAGGCGGTTTCGGCGACGGACCCCAGTACCAGGACGTGGTGATGTACATCCTGTATCCATGGTTCATGCCATTGCTGTTCATCCTTGCCGGAATCAGCGCCAGGTACGCCCTCCAGAAGTACCCGGCGAAGCAATGGTTCGGCGCCCGCACCCGGAAGCTCCTGGTCCCTTCGACCATAGGCCTGCTCGTATTCCATTGGATGACGGGATACTTCAACACGGCGGTAGCGGCTCAGTCAGACGCCTTCGACGGGGTGCCGGCGGCGGCGAAGCTGTTCATCTATGCGTTCAGCGGCACGGGGCCCCTCTGGTTCATCCAGGACCTGTGGCTCTTCTCGCTGCTGTTGCTGCTGATACGCAAGCTCGACCCGGATGACCGTTTCCACGACTGGTGCGGCAAGTCCGGCATGGTCTGGATCATCCTTCTCGGAGTCCTTTTCTGGGCGGGAGAACAGACACTCATCAAAAATCCCCGGCCGGAAACTCCGGACGGGCTCTTGAACCTGTACAAACCCCTTTTCTACCTTATTCCCTTCCTCATGGGCTACTTCGTCTTTTCCAACGACGCAATCCACGAGAAGTTGGGAAAGGCCTGGATACCCCTGACGTGCTGCGCCGCCATATCCGGAGCCGTCCTGATAATAACCACCTTCGGGCAGGACAACACCTCGCCGCAGTATCTGGGCAGCCCTCTGAACTGCCTGTACGGCTGGCTCATGTGCCTTGCCATGATGGGGCTGTTCAACGCGGAATTCGACCGCACCGGCACGTTCGCGGGCTACATGACCCGCTCAAGTTTCGGAATCTACATAGTCCATTACCTCGTGATTGCGAGCCTGGGGTACATGATGAAAACGTACACCGCACTGCCTCCAGTAGCGATGTACGTCATCCTCACAATAGCCGTATTCACCCTTTCCCCCCTGCTCTTCGAGCTTATACGCCGCATCCCGCTGATAAGATGGTGCGTCCTTGGGGAATAGTCCCGGCGCAGGGCGGAAGAAAGCGGGAAGTAAGATTTTTGGCAATTATTTCGTAACTTGCGGCCCGTTAGTCGGCTTATCATGAATTCAAGTTCCAAGGCAGTACTCCTCCTGCACTGCCCCGACAGGCAGGGTATAATAACTGAAGTGACGGGCTTTCTCACCGCCCACCACGGCAATATCGTCTATCTGGACCAGTACGTGGATACGATTGAAGGGCACCTGTTCATGAGGATAGAATGGGAACTCGACGGATTCGACATCCCGTCCGGCAGGATCAAGGAAACCCTCGATGCCGAGTTCAGGGCGCGCTACGACATGTACACGAGCGTGTTCATTGGCGAGGAGCGCCCCCGTATGGCCATCTTCGTCAGCAAGATGAGCCACTGCCTGTACGACCTGCTGGCACGCTGGCAGGCCGGTGAATGGGATGTCGACATACCCTGCATAGTCAGCAACCACGAGGACCTGCATTTCGTGGCCGACCAGTTCGGCATCCCCTTCCACTGCTTCCCCGTGGCGGCCGACAAATCGAATTTCGCAGAAGTTGAAAGGGCCCAGATGGAACTCATGAAGGAAGAAAAGGTTTCCTTCATCGTCCTCGCGCGCTACATGCAGATAATAGGAGGGAACATGATCGCGGCATACCCGCACCATATCATCAACATCCACCACTCGTTCCTCCCGGCCTTCGTCGGGGCGAAGCCTTACCACCAGGCCTACGAGAGAGGGGTCAAGATCATCGGCGCGACCAGCCACTACGTCACAAGCGAACTGGACGCGGGTCCCATCATCGAGCAGGACGTAGTACGCATCAGCCACAAGGACACTCCGGAAAGCCTTGCAAAGAAGGGCAAGGACCTGGAAAAGATAGTACTCAGCCGCGCCGTCACAAAGCACATCGAGCGCAAGATCCTGACCTATAAGAACAGGACCATTATCTTCGGCTGAACGCCTCCGGGCCTATTTCCTTGCAGGGACCTCCGCTATCACGACGGGAGCATAAGCGGTCACGGATGCGACAAAGGCATTGCGGCCCTTGCCTGCAATGCGGGATGAAGACCCCTTTACGACGCCGTATACGGAAAGCCGGGGGTATGCGGTCCTCTTGGCCTTGACGTCCCTGACTACCACCTCGAGCACGCCGTCCGACTCCCCTTCCGGGATCACGACGGCTTCCGCCTTCACGAACTGTTCCGAAGATTTCAGCATCAGTGTCACAGGCGAGTCAAAGCCCGGATCCCTGTCCAGATGCACCCGGAGCGCCGTTGTCCCGCCCCGGCTCAGGCGCAGCGGCCCCTTGCTGTCCCTGACGACCTTGACGCGGAACGGAGTCTTCTCTCCCACTTCGACACGGAAATCTTCCATAGGCATGAGGTGGGTATAATAAAACGCCTGCATCATGGATTCCGCCGGGACGGCTTCCCGCGTGACGGCAGGCCCGTTGCCGTCGGAAGTGCCGCTCACTTTCGGGTTGAGCGTTCCTTTTTCAGCCCCAGAAGGAGCCGTAATGGACACAAGGGTCTTCTTTCTGCCCGGTTCTATCCGGTTTCCGGAAAGCGAGAATCCGGCAGGGAGCCCCTTGACGCTGATATCCACTCCGCCATGATAATTCTGCCGGGGTGTCATCTGGACGGTAAAAACCGCGCTGCCTCCCTCAGGAACGGATATTGTCGCAGGTTCTATGTTCAGGGCAAAATCCGGCTCGGCCGGGCCCCAGCTGAGCCGGTATGCAAACTCCGGCCCGAAGTGGGACTGCGACTCGGAAACGCGGAGAAGATAGCGGCCCGGCTTGAGCGGGAGGGTCATCTCGGGATCCGCGAAATGAGTGGACATGAACTCGGCCGGGTCCTCCGTGTCATCCACGTCCTGGACCTTGTTCATGTATGCGTCAAACAGCGTAATACGCACATCCGCCGGCGACCCCAGCCGACGGGCCTGCACACTGAAATGCACGGGCTTGCGGTCTGCGACCTCGACCTGATACCAATGCATCTGCATCGGAGCGGTAAAACAGTTCCCGCATACCGTTTCCGCGGGAAGGTTCCATGCGGAAGACTCGGCGGTGTCCGGCGCCAGCTTGCGGGTGTCAAGTGCCGGCCTGTCGTCCGAGCAGAACCACATCGTATTGGAGTGCAGCCCGTTCTTGCCGACGGTGGTTACCGGCATACGTCCGGGACCGGAAGCCGGCAGCCTGAGCTTATCCGACTTGAGGTTGTATCCGGTCAGCGTCACCTTGTTGCGGACCCCGGCAGGACCGCCCAGCGGCGAGACAGAAGTAATGAACGGAAGTTCTCCCACGTCTATCCGGTACACGAAATCCTCCCGCCCGCGGTAGAGGGCGTCGTTGATCATGACCACATAATCCCCGTCTGAAGGGACCTCGAAGAACAGCACTGGATCCACTTCATGGCGGTAATCGTCATTGAAGGCGACTTCCTTCCCGTCAGGTCCGAACAGGCGTATAATGGGCTGGAACCATCCTGGAACGGCATCCGCCATGTATGGAACGAACACACGCCCCCTGACCTTCAGGACCAGCTGCTGGCCCTTCCTGGCGGGAAAACGGAAACGGTCCACGTCACTGCGCATCACCTGCCCGTTGAATGTCACCGGCAGGAGCGTCGCAGCCGCCGAAAGCTCTCCGGAGGGGTCCTCTGCGACATCAGGCAGTTCGCCCACTTCGAAATACAGGCGGTTCGTCATACCGCCGGGGGTCATAAGCCGCACGTCCCTCATCCCGAGGGCGGCATCCTTGTCGACCGTCAGGCGGAAAGTCACCTTGTCGGCAAGCTGGAGATTGTCCTCCTCGCCGATATCACGGTTCTTCCGGCCCTTCTTCTTCGGGCCCTGTGCCGCGGGAATGAGTTCGCCTTTGACGCCCTTCCCGCTGATGACAATCCCGGTAGCCTTCGAGAGATTCTGGCCGCCGACGGTCACTTCGACCGTGGTTCCGCGGCACGCTCCGGCCGGGTACACATATCCTATATTGCCCTTCTGGGCGGCTGCGGAAAAGCCGACAAGCAGCGCCGCAGCAATAAACATTGTCTTTTTCATCACCGCAGTTCCATTATTTCGGTCAACATTCCGTTGCTCTGCCCCTCCTTGCCATAAGACGGGAGCATTGGTATACGCCCGTACACGGGGTGTTCGACGGTGCCGAGAGGATCGATTCCCATGAGGGTATATACGCTGGCCCAGAGATCGGCCGGATAGATCTTTCGCTCCACGACGGTCTCCCCCTTTGCGTCAGTCTTGCCTACGACGGTACCGCCCTTGAATCCTCCTCCGGCCACGAGGTAGGAAAAAGCGGCCCCGTAGTGGCCCCTGCCACCGTTCCATGGCGGTCCGAAGGCAATCAGCGGCGTACGGCCGAACTCGCCTCCAACGACGACGATGGTACTTTCGAGAAGACCTCTTGCCTCGAGGTCCAGGATCAGCGAGGATACGCCGGCGTCAAGTTCGTCTAGCCTCTGGTCCATACGCTTGAAATGCTCCTTGTGGGTATCCCAGCCACGGAAACGGACCATGGTGACCAGCACTCCCTGCTCGACAAGCTTGCGCGCCGCCAGGCAGGACTGGCCGAAATTGTTCATGCCGTAGGCCTGACGCAACGAATCGGGTTCGGAAGCAAGGTCGAAACATTTGCGCGCCTGACCGAGCATGATTTCAAAACCCTGGCTGCGGAAAGCGGCCGCCTTCCGGACTTCTTCCGTCTGCTGGACCTTCTTTCCCAGGGGGACCAGCCTTCCGAGCAGGTCCCTCCGGGCCTCGAGCAGGGCGTCCGGGATGTTGTGGTCCACTATACCGCTCACGTCGAACCACTTGTCGGCGGGCTTGCCTCCGGTGTCGTAGGGCTTGAACATGACATTCAGGAAGCCGGCCTCGTTGAAGCGCGTCGAAGCCTCGGTGATGCAGATATAAGGGAAAAGCGGATTGTCGTATTCAGCCTGCTTCTTGTAGGCGATCATGGCACCGTATGAAGGATAGACGATGTCCTGGCCCGTCATGTCCCCGGTAAGCATGCGGTAGTGGCCCGTCTCATGGGCATTGGTGCCGTCGCACATTCCCCGGAGCACAGCCAGCCGGTCGGCGATGGAGGCAAGTTTTACGAGCCTCTCTCCGAAAAAAACGCCCGGAACCGCAGTTTCCACGGGAGTCTTGTACTTGCCGGTGTAATTGTAGCCGGCTTCAGGCTTGGGATCGAAAGTATCCGTCTGCGATGAGCCTCCGTCAAGGTAGATGTACACGAGAGCACGTGCATTCTGCGCATGGACCGTCGTCAATGCGGACAGACAGAGCGACAGTATGGTAAAAAGGCGTTTCATCTCAATTAAGGAATAAGAATTCATCGGTGTTCATAAGGGCCCAGACAAGGGATTCGGCGGCGGTACGGAACTTCATGCCCTGCTCTTTCATCCCGGAATACCAAGCCGATACGGCCTTGATTTCCTCCGGAGTGGCATGGCGCGAGAGGACACGCATATAGACGTCATCCGTCATTGCCCGGACGTTTCCCTTCCACTGCGCCAAACCGAGCCACGGGCTGGCTTTCAGCTTCGACTGGATGTCGGTAGAATTGAGAAGATACAACATCTGTTTGGCATTCACGGAATTATCCCTTCCGCTTTCGAGGGCGGAATCACGCGAGGGGCGACCGAAGATATCAAGCTGGGGCGTGGTGATCGTGCCGTCGCAGACCTCCACGGCGCGTGTCCCGGCCGGAAAATTGGTGAATGGTTCCGGAGCCCGGCTGGAATACCTGTCCGGCACTCCGGTGATGTCGCAGATGGCATCGCAGATCTGCTCGGCGGTAAGCCTGCCCTGCGGGAAATGCGCGAAAAGGGCATCGTCGCATGCCTGGTCCGGACTATAAAGAGTACTGCGCGCGAACGCGTCGGAAAGGAGTATTTCCCTCGCAAGGGCACGCACATTGAAACCTGACTCTATAAAGCGGTCGGTAAGATAGTTGAGAAGGGCTGGATTCGAGGATGCGGCCCCGCTGCCGAGATCGTCCACGGGATCGATTATTCCCCGGCCCATAAGCCAGTACCACAGGCGGTTGGCGAAGGCGAGGGCGAAATCCCTGTTGCCGGCTGAAGTAAGCCATTCAACGAAGGGAATCCGGAAATCAGTCCCTTCTTCCAGGGTCACGGTCCTGTCTCCGAGTTTTATCGGGGCTGCAGGCGGCAGCACGTCAGCATCAAGGCACAGAATTTCCTCCTTCCATTCCTTGGTGCTTTTGAATCTGATCTGGCTGAAGAAGGGATCCCATTCCTTGGGAGCATCCCTGCGGCCGAGGAAAAGGAGCGCTGCATCGGAGGCGAACTTCCGCGGACTGCGGTCGGAACCGGCCCGGTAGAAATTGGTCTGCGGATAACGGAAATTGCTGCCTGTCCCGGTCATCAGCCTGCGGACGAAAAGGTCGTACGGAGTATTCGCCCTGAATTCTTCCAGAAGCCACTTGTTATACGCCTGTACGGCATTGGGCCACATGCAGCTTGGGAATTCCGACTTGATGCGGAGGAGGTCCCCCCACTTCAGGACCAGTTTTCCGGCGAAGCCGTCGCTCGCCAGAAGACTGTCGACGAGGGCCTCGCAGTCAGGGTTTGCAAGGAAGGCGCGGGTCTGGGCCTCCGTGGGGATGCGGTCGGTCACGACGAGATAGTACCGCCGTACGAGCAGGGCGTCGTCGGCACGCGCGGAAGCGGTAACTCCCTGGCGGGCCAGCCCGATTGCTATGTACCGGTCAATGCCTCCCGCCAAGGCGATTTGACTCAGCAGGAGAAAAGCAAGAGGTATCAAGCGTTTCATATGAATGGAATTATTGCAGTTTGAGGTCGCCGGGCCGTATCCATCCTGTCCGGCGGAAAAGAGCGCCGAGAAGGGCGCAGATAAGGGCCGGGAGGACGATGCAAACAAGCGCAAGACCAGCCCAGTCCATTAAAGAAGGAGTCATCGGAACAGCACCTCCCGCCACTGCCGCCTCCGAAGGGGCGACCCATCCCGTCCACACGCCTATAGGCCCGCAGAGGCCGCATGTGCCCATTCCGGAATTGACCGCGGCGCCGTTCATCTGGAGCCGGAACACGCAGGTCGCAAGAGGCCCTGTCACGGCTGAAGCCGCGACAGGAGGAATCCAGATACGCGGATTCCTTATGATATTGCCCATCTGAAGCATGCTGGTGCCTATCCCCTGGCTGACAAGCCCGCCCCAGCGGTTTTCACGGAAACTCATCACGGCGAAGCCTACCATCTGCGCACAGCATCCGGCAACGGCCGCCCCTCCCGCAAGCCCGGTCAGTCCAAGCCCCGCGCAGATTGCCGCGGAGGATATCGGCAATGTAAGGGCCATTCCGACAAGCACGGAAACGAGTATGCCCATCACGAAAGGATGAAGTTCGGTAGCCCACATTACAAGGCGTCCCAGGGCGCTCGCGGCGCGGCCTATAGGCGACGCTATCAGAAGGGAGATCCCGACTCCGGCGAGCAAAGTCACGGCAGGAGTGACGAGAATGTCGATTTTTGTCTCCTTGCTGACGGCCTTCCCCAGTTCGGCGGCGAGCAGGGTCACGACATACACCGCGAAAGGACCGCCCGCGCCGCCCAATGCATTGGTAGCGTAACCGACCGGGACAAGCGTGAACAGCACCAGCGCCGGGGCTTTCAGGGCATATCCTATGGCCACTGCCATCGCGGGACCTGCCATGGCGGAAGCCAGGCCGCCAATCGTGAAACATTTCCCGGCGACAGTGACGACCGTACGCGTCAGGAAGCCGATTCCAAGCTGGATACCCAACGTATCCAGGATGGTCCCGACGAGCAGGGTACAGAACAGTCCCTGCGCCATCGCGCCCATCGCATCGACCCCGTAACGCTGAAGGGTCGGCCTTATGTCCTTCCTGTCAAGGAAACTTTTGAACCGGTTCACTTTAAGTTTGACGTCCTATGACGGCAAAGGTTTAATCGCCCAGGATGGAATCTGCAAGATTTTCCAGCGCAGCCACGTCGGTTTCCTTCATACGGCTGCGGATGGTGACTGCAGGTTCCACTATTTCAACGTCTTTCATCGAAGAGAACATCTCACGCATCACCCTTCCGGCGGAAGGGGCCCACGAGCCGTTCTCGATAAGGCCGACGCGGCGTTTCTGCCATGCCTTGTCCTGCAGGTGATGTATGAATTCGAATGCAGGCGGGAAAAGCCCTGCATCATAAGAAGCGGCGGCCACGACGAGCTTGCCGTAACGGAAAGCATCCTCGACGGCTTCGGCCTGGTCGTCCCTCGTGAGGTCGCTGAACGCGACTTTGGGGCAGTCCTTGGCTTTAAGTATGTCAACGAAACGTTCGGCAGCCGCCTTCGTGCCGCCGTGTATGGAAGCGCACGCGACGAATACGCCTTCCGTCTCGACGCCGTAGCTGCTCCATGTCCCGTAAAGGTCCAGATACTGTCCGAGATCTTTTCGGAGCACGGGTCCGTGCAGGGGGCAGATGGTTTTGATATCCAGCGCGGAAGCCTTCTTCAGCAGAGTCTGGACGGGACCTCCGTACTTCCCGCAGATATTGAAATAGTACCGCCTTCCTTCGCATGCCCAGTCGTCATCCTCATCGCCCCAGAAGCCGCATTTGCCGAGAGCTCCGAACTTGCCGAAAGCGTCGGCGGAAAACAGGATTCCGTCTTCCGGAAGGTAGCTGACCATCACTTCGGGCCAGTGGACCATTGGAGCAAGCATGAACCTTAGCGAACAGCCGCCAAGATCGAGCATGTCCCCATCCTTCACGGCCAGGACGCGTCCTTCGAAAGTCCTCCCGTCGAAGAACTGGGGGAGCATCGAGACGGCCTTCGCGCTCGCAACCAGGGTCATCCTTGGAAAGCGGTCGGCGGCCCACGCGATCAGGGCCGAGTGGTCTGGCTCGAGATGCTGGATGACAAGATAATCAGGAGTCCGGCCCTGAAGGGCCTCCTCCAGGTTCTTTTTCCACTCCCCGCCCCTGCGGGCGTCGATGGTGTCCATGACGGCGACCTTGTCGCCCAGAATCAAATATGAATTATAGGCCATCCCTTCCGGGACGGCATACTGGCTTTCAAACAGATCGAGATCCGTGTCGTCGGCGCCGATATAGCGCACTCTTGAATTGATTTCTTTCATACCCTTCAAATTGTTTTGCAAGATACGAAAAAAAGCGGAACTGGAATAATCCCGGTTCCGCTTTTGGTGGGACCTGGCAGATTCGAACTGCCGACCTCTTGCGTGTGAAGCAAGCGCTCTAAACCGACTGAGCTAAGGTCCCTTCTCTACATTTTTACCCGAAAAGGACTGCAAATATACGCATTTTTCCTTCAAATGTTAAAGATTTCACACTAAATTTGCAGACTTTTACGGTAAACACCAATGGACCTAGCAACGAAAACCGCTTTTGCTTACCTTGCCCCCCGCAGGCTGGCCCTCAGCCGCTATGCGGCCGACGCCGAACACTTCCAGAGAAAGAGACTGGGAAGCCTGATCCGCCGCGCATCACAGACGGAATGGGGCATCAAGCACGATTTCAAGGACATCCACAGCTATGAAGACTTCGCAGCCAGGGTCCCTGTATGCAATTACGACGACCTCAAGGGCTACATCGAAAGAATGCGCCAGGGCGAAAAAGACGTCCTCTGGAGAGGACAGATAAAACATTTCGCCAAGTCTTCAGGTACGACCTCGGACCGCAGCAAATTCATACCTGTCAGCAGGGAGGGCCTCCGCAGGCTTCATCTGATGGGCGGGCACGACGCGACCGCCATCTACCTCAGAGCGCATCCGGAATCAAGGCTGGGAAGCGGGCATTCCATCATCCTTTCCGGAAGCCTGGACCCCGACTGCGCAACGGCAGACTCGGAAGCCGGCGACGTCAGCGCAATCATGACCGAAGCCATCCCCGATGTCATAAGGGACCTGATGCACATCCAGCCGCCTCTCAAGATTGCCAGGATACGGGATTTCGAGCAGAAACGCGACGCGCTCGCCCGCTGGTGCGTCGACAAGGACATAACCAGCATCAGCGGCGTTCCGTCATGGATGTTGTCCGTGCTGACAAAGGTGATGGAACTGTCCGGAAAGGCCAATCTCAGCGAGGTCTGGCCCAACCTGGAACTCTTCGTCCACGGCGGAGTCGGCTTCGCCCCGTACAGGGAGATATACAGGCAGCTCATCCCGTCGGAAAAGATGCACTACATGGAGACGTACAACGCTTCTGAAGGGTTCTTCGGCATACAGGACGACCCGTCCGACCAGGCACTACTGCTGATGGTCGACTACGACATCTTCTACGAATTCATACCCACCGATCCCGCATACGGGAAGGACCCCGTCCCGGTCTGGAAAGTCGAGCCCGGGGTTAATTACGCCATGTGCATCACGACCTCATGCGGGCTGTGGCGCTACATGATAGGAGACACGGTGCGCTTCACTCAGAAGAATCCGTACAAGTTCATCCTCACCGGACGCACGAAGCAGTTCATCAACGCCTTCGGCGAAGAAGTCATAGTGGACAACGCTGAAAAGGCAATCTCAGCTGCCTGCAAGGCCTGCAACGCCGAAGTTCTCGAGTACACCGCTGCTCCAGTCTATATGGACAGCAAGGGGCAGTGCAGGCACCAGTGGCTGGTCGAATTCGAGAAGGCGCCCTCGTCCATCCCGGATTTCGAAACCGCGCTGGATAATGCGCTGCGTTCGGTTAACTCGGACTACGACGCCAAGCGCTACAAGGACATCACCCTGCAGCACCTGGAAGTCATACCCGCCCGAAAGGGTCTCTTCGACGGATGGCTGGCTTCCAAGGGAAAACTGGGAGGACAGCATAAAGTCCCCCGCCTCAACAACACAAGGGAATATATCGAAGAACTTCTCGCGATGAACTGCGGGAACTGACCCGGCAGGGTCAATCCGGCCGGACGACGGTGAAGCGCACGAAAGAAGTGTTGCCGTCGGCATCCACGACAGTCAATACGTGCTCTCCCGTCACGGGCGACAGGCGCATCTCGTGCCGGAAACGGGTCTCCCCGACGTATTCATTGTCCAGATGCCACCACAGGACGGCATCCGAATCGTGATGGGCGACCCTGAAGACCACCCCCTCAACTTCGCCTGAAAGCTGGCGCGGCAGCTTTAGGACAGCTCCTTCCTGGGGATAGATAAACTGCATCCGGATCTCGGAAGCGCCCTTTTTTGCGGAAGCGTACTCAGGATGGAACGGCCTGTAGTACCATTCCATGGCCGGAGGGAGCACGAACTCTCCCTTCGGATGGTAGCGGCAGGGGTCGCTGTCGAGGCCGGCTTCCGGGATAAGCATCTGCTCCCGCGGGCAGTCCGCTCCGGCAAGATAGCCGGATTCCGGACACACGTCCGCCCATTTCCCTCCTTCCGAAGGCTCCTCGAACCACACGCCCGAAGATGGAAGAAGGTTCAGTATCTCGAACATTACAGGGCCAGCGGCACGCGCTCCCGTAAGTCCCGGCATGCCCTGCCCGCCGGCATTTCCAGCCCAGACGGCGATGGTGTATTCCGGGGTCATTCCTACAGCCCATGCATCCCTGAAGCCGTAACTGGTGCCGGTCTTCCAGGCCGCCTTGCGCACTGAGGAAAGAAGACGCCAGTCAAGCTGGTCCGGACGGTTCACCTCCCCCAGGGCTTCGAAAGTATACCACCGCGCTACTGCGTCGGTGAAGGGCGTGTCCCTTCCCACGGCAAAGGCAGAATAAGCGGCGGCGACTTCGTCCAGCCTGGCCTCGGCTCCGCCGAGAATCAGGGACAGCCCGTAATGGTCCGGGGCCTCGGTCAGGGTGGTCAGGCCGGCGCTTTTGAGGATCGCATGGAATTTCGCTATGCCGTATTGCCTGAGGAGGAAGACCATCGGGACGTTGAGCGACCGGCTGAGTGCCTCGTCCGCAGGCACTGCCCCGTAGAAGTTACGGTCGAAATTCTGAGGGGCGAAGCCGCTGAGATTCACGGGGATATCCGGCAGCAGCGTGCGCGGAAGGATGGTCCCGTCCTGCAGGGAAGCGGCATAAAGGAAGGGTTTCAGGATGCTTCCGGTCGAACGGGGGGACGAGGCGATGTCCACCTGCGAGCCCGGCCTTGTCCTGTACGCCGAGGAATTGCCCACATAAGCCAGGACTTCTCCTGAGGCGTTATCCAGGACGATGGCAGCCATGTCCGCAATCCCTTCCCTGGCCAGGTCGTCGGAGCGCCTGTCCACGACCGCTTCGACGCTCCTTTGAACCGGGAACGAAATGGTGCTGCGCGTCCTTTTGCCGGCAGGGCAGCGGGAAACGAAATGCGAGGCCAGCGAAGGAAGCGGCATGGGCGCGCCCGGAAGCGGCTCTTCGCAGGAAGCTTCATAAGTTTCCTCCGTAATGTCCCCGTGCTCCATCAGCCGCCTGAGAAGACGGTTGCGCTTTTCCAGCAGTTCTTCCCTGCCCCTGGACATATGGACGCTCGCGGGCGCGTTGGGCAGTACGGCGAGGGTGGCTGCTTCCCCCCAGGAGAGTTCCGAAGGAGGCCGGCCGAAATAGCGCCATGACGCAGCCTCGAGCCCCACGACGTTACCTCCGAAAGGGGCGTGGGATGCATAGAGGGCAAGTATCTTCCGCTTGCTGAAGCGAAGTTCCAGCCGCGTCGCCATGAAGGCCTCAACGGCCTTCTGGATCAGGTTGCGGGGCTTGCGGCGGGACAGGCGTATCACCTGCATGGTGATGGTGCTTCCCCCGCTGACAACGCGCCGGTTCCTGATATTGTCCGCAGCAGCACGGACTATCGACACCGGATTGACCCCGGGATGGTGGTAGAAATGACGGTCCTCGAACTGCACGAGGGCTGCGGCGAAGCGCTCCGGGACCATATCGCACGGCGGGAAACGCCACTGCCCGTCAGCGGCGATCCTCGCCCCGAGGAGGTCTCCTTCGGCGCTCTCGACAACCGTGGAGTAACAGGCATCCCTGAATAACCTGCGGGGCAGGCAGAACAGCCAGAGAAGCAGCAAAGCAGCGCCTGCCGCCAGCAAGACCGTCTTCCCGCCCCGGAGCTTCATCAGCGGACCACTTCGACAGAACCGCTCGCCGTCGAAGCGCTGACCGAAGGGTCGTACATCGCTCCGCACACGGTCGCCGGCAAGACGAACCTGCCCTCGTACGCCGCGCGGAGCTGGACAGTGAAGGTCCTGGACCGGCCGGCCGGAAGGGAGAAGAACCAGTTCACCCTGTCGTCCCGTATGTCCTTATAGTCATAAGAATCTCCGCCGGGAGCCGATGCCCTCATACGCTCGTTCACTATCTCCCAGCCGGACGGTATGGCGAAGCTGAGCGCCAGGTTGTCGAGCGGGCGCATAGCATTGCCGGTGACCTTTATCTTCGCGCTGAACCTCGCTCCCTGGAAAACGGACGCGGGATTCATGGGCGCTCCGTCCTCGTTGAAGAAACTCACGTCCAGGTCCATACCGTTGGAGACAGCCCTGCGTGACGGCTCCCGTGAAACGGTCACCGCCGTGCAGTAGAGCTTGCCGTCGGAGAGATTTTCGACCGCAACAGGGCCGTCGAGAGGCATCTGGACCAGCGACGATGACGCCAGTACGTCCCTGCCGCCGACCTTGGCCGATATGCCGGAATCGCCGGTCCTGGAACGCAGATGATTGAGGGCCGCCGCCGCAAAGGCGCTCTCCTGGGTGGACAGGCCACGCGTAGGCAGGTTCCCGGACAGCCTCAGGGCTTCCTCGACCCGGCCGCAAAGGGCAAGGGCGTCGATTGCAAGGAAGAGATCCCTCTCGGAAGTACCATAAGTCATGTTGGAGGATTCATATTCGGGGAATTCGCGTCCGGTGCCGTCGATGATGCCCTCCGCAAGCGAAACCTTGCCGCTGACGGCGTAGGCCGAAGCAAGCATCCAGCGGGCCGCGGAGCCGATCTCCGCCGCCTCCTTCATCCTGTTCATACCAGCAAGGTTGGCATTCCCGGACAGGGCCATGGTGTAAAGCCTGTACGCCTCGTCAAGGTTGGAGAGGAAATTGTTGGACGACAGGCGGTAGACCTGGGACATCTTCTGCTGATATGATTTCCAGCGCTTGAGCACGCCTGAATCCACGTTGAAACCTTCCTTCGAGGCCGCGGTCAGGAACTGCCCGGCCATGGAGGAAACCCATGTGTCGGATTTCCCGCCAGGCCAGTACGCAAAGCCTCCGTCCTGCTGCTGGCGGGAATACAGGCTGCCGATGACTCCCGGTATGAGACTGCGGGCCTCGGAGGCGCTGTCCCCATCCAGGAGAGGAAGCAGATAGAGATATGTCATTCCCTTGGCGCTCAACTGTTCAGCGCAGTTGTAGGGATAGTTCTTCATACCGAGGTAAAGCTCCTTCACGTCGACGGCCGGGAAGCCTGCCAGTTGCAGGGAACTCGCCTCGACCTGCCGTTTCCCGCCCTTTTCGAGGGTGAAACGATCGATCCTCGTCACCTCCGGGTTTGGATTCCGCACCTCGAGGGAGATGGTCTCGGAAGCTGTGTGGCCGTTGCCTGTCGCAGTGACGCTTATCCGTGCAGTGCCCTCCACGGCCGAAGCCTCCAGGGGGAAGGAAAGCATACGGTCTCCCTTGCCGGAGAAGCGGGCCGTCATCACGCCGCCGCCGGAAAGAGGGCCTTCGGCCTTGAGACTTACCGTCGCTTCACCGATGCCGTCTTCCATGGCGAACACGTTGACTGCCGCGTAAGTCTTCTCCCCGCATCCCATGACCCTGGGAAGGGTGGTCACCACCATCAGGGGATTCCTGACCGGGACTGTCTTGTCAGTGCTTCCGAACGCTCCGTCACGGGCGCAGACGACCATGACGCGGACACTGCCGACGTACATGGGAAGAGAGAGCCGGACCTGGTCAGTCCCTTTCGTGACGGTCCTCGGAGGCAGGCAAAGCACCACGGGGTTGAAGCGGTTGTCCTTGCGGGCGTTGCGGATCGCATCCTCGTCTCCGCCGATGGAAGCCATGGGCGAGAGTTTAGCGCCGAACGAACCTATGACGCTGTCGTACAGGTCCCATGTACCCATGGTCATGGCTTCGTCCTTGTACATATGCTTCCAAGGGTCAGGCGTCTTGAACGACGTAAGGTCCAGAAGACCCTCGTCCACGATTGCCAGGGTGTAGGTCATGGGGCGGCCATTCTTCTCGGAGACCTTCACGACGAAGGGTTCTTCCGGATGCAGGACGTCGGGCATATTCACGACAGGTTCCAGATGGGAGGCCGGATTTTCGACCTTTATCTTCCGGACACCGTACAGGCGTATGGGAAGGTCGTTCTTCACGGCCCCGTACGGCTGGAGAAGGGTCACATGGGCATAGATGTTCGGAGCCATCTCCGGCGTGACCGTGAAGGTCCATGGAGTATCGGTGCCGCGCGTGGATACCCATTCGCGGGATATTATGCCCGATGCGTTTGAAAGCGTCACAAGGGCGCGTCCGCCTTCTGCGGCCGGGATGTAGACGGTGGCTTTCTCCCCGGCCCTGTAGGCGGGCTTGTCGGTGGAGAAGGTCAGCATGGTCAGAGACTCGGGATCGCGGCGGTCTGCCCGTCCCCTGTAGTCGGGCCAATCCACAAAGAAGGTGGCTCCGCTCACATGGCCGGACACTACATCGCGCGCCAGCACGAGATAGCGGCCCCAGAGAGGATAATCCACCTTGAAAGTGAAGCTGGCGTCAGACGAACCGGGAGTAAGATACCCTCCCTGGACCTTCTCGACGGATGATCCGTGGACGTATGCATCCAGGTCGCCGCCTCCGTTGTCCCACCACCAGTTCCAGCCGGTCTGGAAGACGGCATACTCGACCTTATGGCCCTTGACCCGCTTGCCTTCCGGACCCAGGACCGCGACGCTGAAACTGTGGTTCTTGTCCGTCTCGAGGAAATCGCCCTCAGGCACGCGTATGCCGACATAGGAAGAATAAGGGGAATAAGGCAGGGTCTCCGTGGTAAAGCTCTCGTCTCCCCCGGGTTCCTCGACCGAAGTGACGATAAAGGCCCTGAGCATGCCGGGTGCATTTTCCGCAGGCGGCATGGTAAGGGAAACGTTCGCCCGGCCGTCGGCGGCAAGACGGGACTTGAACAGGGTGAGTTCCTTCGATCCATAATTGCCGGAAGGTATGGAGAAACTGTATTTCTCGAAGCCCTTGAACGGTGCGCCGCCCGCCTGCCGGAGAGTCAGTGACGAACGCACGGGAAGGTTGCCTGCCACCCCGCCGGTAAGCCACGAAGCCTCGACCTGCACGGCAGAAGTCACGCCGGCTTCCAGGATCTGGGGATAAGATGTGTTGATCTTGAGGCGGTTGGGCTTGATCGTCTCTACGTGGAGCACCTTGTGGAAGCTGCTGCCCCCGACTTTGAGATAGGCATTCCAGTAGCCTGTCGGATCGTCGGGACGGGTCGGAATGTCGAAACTGTAGAAACCGTCCTTGCCGGACCTGGTCAACTTGCTGTAGAACTGGCCGGACGGGGTGTAGACCTCGAGGGTTGCGGGATGGCCGTCAGGAAGACTCTTGCCTCGGTCGGAGACGATGGCGGTGACATGGAGGGTGTCGGCGGGACGCCACACTCCCCTTTCGCCGTAGATATATGCTTTCAGGCCTTCCTTGAGCACTTCCCCTTCGATATCGAAGCGGCTCATGGAACGTTCGCTGCCGTCCGTAAGCTTAAGGTACGAAACGCTTCCGCCCGCTTTCGCGACGAGAGCGAAAGGCTTGCGGGCGACCTTGAGCGTCACGAATCCCTTCGAATCCGTCTTGCCCTTTGCCAGGCTCTGGAGCTGGAAGTCGAAAGCTTCCACGCTGGCTCCGGGGACAGTTCCGGCTGAGATAAGGTCGGTGACGGTCACCCAGAGCCTGTCCTGACCGGAGTAATCCGCCATCAGGCCCAGGTCGCTTGCGAGCAGCTGCACGGACGGGAAGCGGCTCGAGTCCATATAGTAGGAGGGCTTGGAAGGATCGTCGGATTCCCTCCAATTATAATCGTCGGAGCTGTAATAATTGTCCCAATAGTATGTCTCTGGCTCATCCCACTCCGCTGCATCCCGGCCGGAAGGAGCGGAGATGGGGGTGAGAAGGGTACTGACCGGCTTGTCAAGGCCGTAAAGGCTCTGGTCCTGCCGGAAGCTCAGCCGGATACGGTAGACCGCCCCAGGCTCCTGGCGGAACAGGCCGCTCAGGTCGATGCTGTGCGTGTTCCACTTGTGCAGGTCAAGCGAAGAATCGAGAGGGACGTCCCCCTTGTAGACCAGCCTGCCGTTGCGCCTGAGGTAGCGGTCTTCTCCGAGGTCATTGTCCTGCAGGAACATCAGCATGTTGCTCGCGTAAATCTTCACCACCCGGACTTCAACTGCAGACAGGTTGACCGCCTTGAACGGCAGTATCAGGGACTGCTTGTCGGGAAGGATATTGCCCTTGAAGGGAATCGTGACTGCCGGAGGTTCTTCCGTCTCCCCGAACACGCGGACATAATCCTCACCGAGGGAGGATCCGTCCTTGTCCTTCACGCCCTTGTCAAGCGTCAGGGTGAGGTCGGAACGGCGTCCTTCGAAATGGACGTACATGGTCTTGCCGTCCATGCGCACATAACTGCGCGAAGCGCCCTGAAGTTCCACCAGCCCCTTTTCCGATGCATTCACGGGAGCTTCGGTGAACTGGACCTCGATGCAGGACTCA
Organism: Bacteroidales bacterium; assembly: GCA_016281435.1. The sequence continues at coordinate 25,026 of JAEEIQ010000030.1, read as the reverse complement.
TCCTTCAGGAAGGCCCTGAGGACACGGAAGGACCGGCTGCCGTTTTCGGCCGCTGCCAGCCTGAACACCTTTGCAGGAGCCTTGACAGCGACGTCGTACCTGAATTTCGCGGGGGCCCCGTCGATTACCTTCGAGAGCGCGAACACGACCTTGTAGGTCTGGCCCGGCTTGACGGAAGCCGAATCCGGAACGAAACAGACCTGGCTGTCGTTCAGCCACTTGACTTCGCCCTTCAGCTGCGGCGTCATGGAGAACAGCCCGTCGGCAGGCATCGCGGATGCCGGCCGCGCAAGGTCGATGCGCAAGGACGTCCCCGGCGCCACCACCCCGCCCGTGAAAGCGGATATATAATCGGAATAATCGCTTGCGGAAGGCTCCGCAGTCGAAGTCCGGCCGCAGGAGACCGCAGCGGCAAGCGCCGCCATCACGACGGCAAAACGGATGACAAATATTCTGACGCTCATATAGTTATAGTCTTTACTTCGTGACGGGACGAATGGACTGGAAGATTTCCTTCTCCCGGAGATTCAGGTAGGGGTCCCACCCCGCGGGGAAGCGGAAAGGCTCATCCTTGCCCTTGTTGAACATATAGGCGTTGGTTACATCTCCGCCCTCGTTTTCAATGTCGCTACCGGGAGTCTCCGGTTCGTCACCCTTGCTGCCGGCAAAAGAAAAAGCTACCGCAGCAGCCACGACCAGGACCCACAGGAATTTAGATAGCTTCTGATTCATAATAAGTCTTTGTTTCTTGAACAAATTTCGTCATTCTCCTGCAAAAATGCAAGTGGGAGCAAGACAGATAAATTTGTTACCAACTTATGCCGTCAGGTCCTTTCGTGCAATTCGTTTTGGGCGTTGACCCTCGGCACAGTGCGTTCAGTGGCTGCATGACTCCCAAAACCCACCCCGAGGGGCCTGGTTTTGGGCAGTCACCATGCCCTGAGTAGCTTCAGATGCCTACTCCTTCACAAAACGAATTGCAGCAGCGTTCCGACTGGCATTCCTGCCTTCTCAAAGGTCATGAAGAAAAAGGCAATCTATTTGGTTTGCAAATATTTAATATTATCTGGTCTTTTTAATGCGAATAGCTTCATCTCTCTCTTGTTCAGTCGGATTAGAATGACTATCTTCGTAGAAATGGATTTGAGTTATGGGGAATAAAGAAGCGCTCCAGTTATTCGGAGAAAAGAGAATCAGAACAGCCTGGAATCAGGAGGAGGAAAAATGGTATTTCTCGATTGTGGATGTATGTGCTGCTCTGACAGACAGTGTTGATGCTGCTGCCTATTGGCGGAAACTAAAAGAACGGTTGCGTAAGGAGGGAAACGAAACCGTGACAAATTGTCACGCTTTCAAAATGATGGCCGCCGACGGTAAAATGCGCCAAACGGATGTTGCTGACCAGCAACAACTTTTCCGCCTTATTCAGTCAGTCCCATCGCCAAAGGCGGAGCCTTTCAAACAGTGGATCGCAAAGGTTGCGAGTGAGCGTATCGATGAGATTCAGGATCCGGAGTTAGCCATACTTCGCGGTGCCGATTATTATAGAGCTAAAGGCTATTCTGAGGGATGGATTAACCAGCGTCTTCAGTCCATCCGGATGCGAAAAGAACTGACGGATGAATGGAAGTCTCGTGGCATCCAGAAAGAAAAAGAGTATGCCATTCTCACGAACGAAATGACCGTAGCCTGGAGTGGCCTTACTGTCAGGGAATACAAAGACCTAAAGGGGTTGAAAAAGGAGAACCTCAGGGACAATATGACCGACATTGAACTGGTTCTGAACATGCTGGCTGAGGTCTCCACCAAAGCCATATCCCAGGCCCGACAACCAGACACATTCGCCGAAAGCAAGCAAATAGCGAAAGAGGGCGGCCACATAGCCGGCGACGCTCGCGAGAATATCGAGAAACGCGTTGGAGCAAGTATTGTCACCTCCCTCAACGCGAAGAACAAGCCCTTATTAGAAACCGGCACGGATGCCCCTGATATCCAATAATAAAGGCGCTTTAGAGCGCATTTATTCAGTGCGGGCAATGGGACAATTATCGAACCGATTTCGAGGATTTGAATGAGGTGTATCTGTTTGGTTTACAGCACTATTGTCCGTCTGGTTTGGAAAATGGAAGTTCTTCTGGGGACTGAATATGGTCGATAGCTTTCTCTGGTGAAACTACACTCCGACCAAGCCGTTTCTCTACCTCTTTGTGGGCCGATTTAGCCACCTCGGCACCTTCTTTGGCGATGCCGACATTTTCGGCCAGTCCTTCGGGATCACGCTGTTTGCTGATTTCTGTGGCGGTTTCCTCCGCCAGAGCATTGAGCAGCAACTCCATATTGGTCATATTGTCCCGGAGGTGTTCCTTGGTCAGTCCCTTGTATCTCTTATACTCGCGGGTAGTCATTCCGCTCCAGGTTTTGGACATCAAATCGGTCAGAAAAGCGAAATCTACTTCTTTTGTGACGCCGCCACGTTTCCACTCTTCCGTGAGTCCTTTGCGGATTTCGATGGTTTTGATTCGTTGGTTTATCCAAGCCTCCGAGTATCCCAATCGGCGATAATCTGCTATGGCCTGGTCAATGCTGCGCTCCGGGTCGATTGCCTGGTTGATGCGCTTCGCTGCGACCTGGGCCATCCAAACCTTGATAGGCTCGGCCTTTTTGGAGGGATGGATTGAAGGATGCGGAACATCCCCTGCATATTAGCATAACGCATCTTTTGAGGCCCTCCTTCCGTCAATTCCCATGGAAAAAACGCCCTCAAGGGTAATCGAATTGAGTGAGTAGAAAAGCATTTCCCGGCTAATACGAAATGTACGCGAAAAGTGCTACCTTTGCAGGGTAAGAAACAGAAATTATGAACAGAAGAATTGTATTGATTGTCATGGCGGCCATGACATTGGTTGCGACGAGCTGCAATAAGAAAGATCAACCCGCAGGCGAGCCTGAGTCTGCGGTAAAAAGCATTGCCATCAAGGGTGCGCCCAAATCGGCGGTGTTGGTTGGAGAAAAATTTACGCTCAATGTCGAGATTACACCTGATGATGCCGATGCAGGGACTGTCGTATGGAGTTCATCGGACCTCGCAGTCGCAAAGGTGAATGCCGATGGTTACGTTCTTGCAACCGGAAGTGGAAAGTGCGAGATCTCGGCAACGGCGGGCAGGGTCTCCGACAAGGTCGCAGTCAGCGTGAACGACCGCGACCCCGCCAAGGACGAGATGGGGCACGTCGGCAACGGCAAAACAGTCCAAGGGCAGAATAATGGTGAAGTTTTCTTCAAGGTTGGAAGTGCCTGGAAGGGTTACCTCTTTTATCAAGGCGGGGATAACTCTATGACACATTACGACAACGGCACCTTCAAAGCCGTCTGGAGCGGGACTAATGATTTAGTGGCCAGCGTCGGATATGATTATGGCAATCCCGTGAAATATCAGGATATGCAGTACGACTTCTATTTCAGGCACAGTAAGACAGGCTCCGCCGGCGGTTATAGTTTCCTTGGCATTCACGGATGGACGCTGAATCCTCTCGTCGAATTCTTTATTGTCGACGACTGGTTTAGCAAACCAGGGACCGCTTTGCTCGGTCAGAAAAAAGGCGAATTTGTTGTTGACGGCGATACTTACACCATATACGAGAATAAGAGGTTTAATGCGCCATCCGTCTTAGGTGACATGCAAACGTTCCCTCAGTATTATTCGGTCCGCAGTTTTGCGCGCCGAAGCGGCCATATCGACGTCTCCGCTCATTTTAGAAAATGGGAAAGTCTTGGAATGAAAATGGGTGTTGATATGCGCCAACTTATGTACTATATTGAAGTCGGCGGCGGATCCGGCTCGCTGGACTGCGATTATTTATACCTGAGCGACGGAAAAATCTGATGGAATACCCGGTCATAGCTTTGACCGTTGAATTCATATAGGTTCTGGCAACACCCAAAAAGGATAATGCAACCCGTTACAAGGGCCTCTCAGCCCGTCCCGTCCCATAATAAAAGTCAAATACTTTTCATATCATTCCCTCTCAAGTGAGAAAGGCCGGTGAGTGAGCTGTCTCCAAGCTATTGGGCCGAATATCAGCCACTTACGGAAACGAAAAAGGACTGCCTCCTTCCGAAGCAGTCCCCCTGTGCGGTATCCTTGAAGAATATCGAACTTTTGTCGAGGACTTCTGGAAGGTTGCGACCTTCTGCCGGAAGCTTGACGAATACTAAAAAACCCGAGGGGATAGAATAGAGCCGCCTTGCGGCAAGAGTCTGTAGTGGCTCTTGACTCTCTCTATTCTGCCATTAGGCGTTTGTACGCCCACTTTGACAAGCCTCTCAACCAAAAAGTCCGGCAACCTTTCGGCTGCCGGACTTGCTCCCGAAGGGGAGGAATATTTGAACCGTAGCTGGCGAATCAAGAAAATATGTATCTTTGCACTATACTGAAAGAAAACGATCATTATTCTATGAAAAAAGTATTATTCGTGTTTGCGGCGCTTGTGTTGGCGTTTGCCTGTAAGCCCGAGAAAAACGAAGGCCCGGAAGAAATCGACTGGGACTCCATGGGACATCAGGGAGAATTTGTTCAGGTATCAGGCGACAAGTCAGGTTCAATCGGCGATTGGTCATATGAATTGTTGACTGAAAACGGAATTGGCGCCACCGCTTCTTTTTATTCCAACGGCACATTCATAGTAAACTGGAAGGACACAAAGGATTTTATGGCGGAGCAGGGCTTGGATTATGGCATCAAAGGCGATGGTGTAGATGTGGCTTCCAAGAATTATGTCCTGGATTATAAGTTTACAAAGTCCGGATTAAAGGAGCTCTCGTATGGATACGTAGGTGTACATGGGTGGATTGCCGACCCTTATGTCCATGCAGAATTCTACATCATGGACAGCTGGTTGACCAAAGAACGTCCCGGCAGTTGGTTAGGACCTTATAATGCTGGAGAGTATACGCTTGACGGGGATACCTATACGGTTGTCGTGAATCCGAGGCTAGGGCCTGCGCCATACTATCAGAATGAGCCTGGAGATCTGGGCAATCAGTGGTTCCTTCAGTTTTTCGCCGTCCGGAAAACCGAAAGGACTTTCGGCACCATACATATTTCAGAACATTTCAAGAAGTGGAATGAGATGTTCCATGGCCAGACAGTGTCGTTATATGACAAACCCTATATTCTTGAAGTAGGAAAGCCTGCAGTATTGAAGTTCCAGTTTTGTGGGGGAAATGCGGCCACAACCACTTCGGGGAGTGCCGATCTAACCTATTTCAAGTTGAGTCACGATTAAAAAAGGAGACACCCTCTTTCGAAGATGTCTCCTTGTGCGGGTGGAGAGACTCGAACTCTCACGCCGTGAGGCACCAGATCCTAAGTCTGGCTTGTCTACCATTTCAACACACCCGCAAACAGGACACAAAGATAGCATAATTCCGCCGAAAGGCAAAAAAGGCGGCACCCCTTGAAAGGATGCCGCCCGGTCATGCCTGTTTCAATCGAGGCTATTTTCCGCCGAGGAGCCCGAGCAGGCCGGTAATGGCGCTGACAGTGCTGGCAACATTCTGCTTGGATGCGTTGAGCTGCTGCTGGGAAGCGGCAGGAACGGTCGTAGCCTGGGTGGCGGCAGACTTCGCGGCAGCATTTGCAGCGGCGATGGCGGCAGCCTGCGTAATGGCCGAAGTATCGAGGTTGTTGAGGGCGGAAAGACCGGTGAGCACGTTCGAGACGTTGTTCGTGTTCACGAGGTTGGAGGATCCGCTGATCAGGCCCGTGGAGAACTGGTTGAGATAGTTCTGGGTAGCATTCTGGAGGGTTGTGGCGCCCGTAAGGACGGCGGCGATGTTGACGAGGTTGTCGATCTTGGAGACATCGACCGCTCCGGTGGCCTTGACCACGTTGTAGAGGTTGTAGAGGGACTGTCCGGTCGTATTGCCGGTAGTCGTTCCGTTCTGGCTGGAGCCGGCTCCGCCAAGGAGGGAGCAGGAGGACAGCAGCACGAATGCCGCGCACGCTGCAAGGATGTGGGTAATGAATCTCATAATGCTTGATATTAAAAAATTAACTGTTCTTCTTTTCAGCTTTGGCCGCTTTCTTCGCGGCCCTTTCCGCAGCGCGGGCATCGCGCTTCGCCGCCCTTTCCTGCTGGCGGAGCAGGCGCTTGTCGAAAAACATCTTGTCGAATTCGCGCCTTAGGGTCTCGGCCGAGACAAAGGTCTCGTCGAGTATCTTTTCGACCTCCGCCATGATCTCCTCGTCCATCTCGGCAATCTCCATCTCGAATTGCAGGGAGTCTATCTGGCAGTACTCAGCCGTCGTCAGCAGGTCCTCGTTTCCGTCGGGAGTCTTGTACCCGATGGACTTCTTGTACTTCTCCACATGGCCCACGGACTGTCCGTTCTCACGCAGCGCCGCCTTGACACCCTTGCGGTAAATCTGGCGTATGGACTCCACGATGTTGATCTGCATCGTATCGATCTGCTCCGTGAACACGGGGACCTTTCCGTCACGGTATTTCGCCCTTCCGAGAGTGAAACGCCACTTGTCGAGGGTTCCGAACATGTTGATGCCGAAACGTATGGGAAGCGGGGTCTTCAGGATGGAGACGTGGTAGTTCAGCTGCTTGTCGAAGCCCTGCATCCCGCAGAGCGCCAGGCGGTAGCGGTCCACCCCTATGATGAAGGGGAACACTTCGACCCGGCCGTCATGGATGAAACCGTTGACGTCGAGGTCCTCGATGCGCCCGATGTTCTTGTTCTTGAACATCAGGAGCCGCGTGATCCGCCTCAGGTCGCCGGCATCCTCGACCTTGAGGTCCTTGCCTGAAATCTTGATCACTCCGTCGAGCGACGGGATGATCACGTTCATGTTCGTATCCAGCTGGGAAGTCGCGGTCAGGGTGCAGTCCAGATTGCCCTTGAAACTCTTCAGGGCCGGCATCAAGTCGTCCACCGTCGGCAGGAGGCTTATCACCTTGTCCGCGGAAACCTCGCTCAAGCCTACGTTGAACCCGGCGGAAATATCCTGCTTCGTCTTTGTCGAATAGAATGCATCCAGATGGATGTTGCCGGCGTCGGACACGACCTCCGCGTTGGTGATCTGCACGCAGCGCTCCTTCATCACGGCATTGGCCGTAAAGCTCGAGATATCGAGATCGGAATAATTAACCTCACAGACCGTAAGGTCCAGATTGGCGTCCACGTTGGCGGGGACTACTATGAGCCCGATGTCTTCGACGGCCATCTCGGCGTTCTGCAGGGAGTCTGTCGCGAACGAGGACATGTACTCGACAGCCTCTGCATCATCCGGTGCCGCCGAGACGGAAAGCTCCTTGCCCTTCTGGAGGGCGGCGAGCAATTCGTTAACATTGAGGCGTGAAGAAACGAGACTCAGGTCCGCTTTCAGCAGGCCGTGCCTCATCAGGGCCCTCCTGAGGCCGCTCACTGAGCCGGATGCGTCAATGTCCGATGTGCCGGATATCACGGCCAGCTTGTCAAGATGTATCTCGTTGTCCGTGAAACTCGCATCCAGCCCGGTAAGGATATTCCTCAGGGGGAGCTGCGGCACGGCGAGGATGCCTTCTTCGACTTTGACGCTGCCGCTGGGACTCCACTGACGGAGGTAGCGGGTCATGGACGAATCGAGGGCTATGTCTATGTCCTGGGAAGCCCAGGACTTTTCCTGCATATAATACGGGATATCCCTTCCGCGGCCGTGATTCCGGCGCATGACGCTGAAAAGGGAATCCCTCGGCACTCCAGGGTAAACCCTCTGCAGCGAATCGAGGAAGGAGCGGCGCCGGGCAGCGGAAGGACGCTGCCTGCGGGTTGCCGCCGCCTGCAGATGTACGCCCTTCACCCCTATGCGGTTGGCTCCGGACCTGAAGAAGATCCGGTCGTTTTCGCTGGAAACGGAAAGGCGGGGCGACGGACGGCCGCGGTACTCGGATTTTGCAATCCTGACGGTGTTCTTCATGTCGCGCACCCCGACCCTCATCGAATCGGTCTTCATGCGCAAACGGCCGAAATCGATATGGCCCTCAAGGGGATGGAAACCGGATGCGCCGGCTATCCTGGTCGTGGAATTGTCCACCCTCGCGCGGAAGTCCTTCGCCTCTACGCAAAGGCCGTTGTCCATCCTTACGGACAAGGTGTCGCTCTGCATATGCGCCTTCAGGTCGGCGGTATACTCCTTTATCTGTGCCATGGTCGCCGCCCCGTCCACATCCAGGAGCAGACGGCCGGTCGCAGCTATGCCCAGACCGGCGGGCAGGTACTTCATCACCTTCCCCAGATCGGCGTCAGCCTTGCCCTTCGCCGCGATGAACGGGTTGCCTCCGAGCAGGTCCTCTCCCCTTCCGGACAGGTCCAGGTCGAGGCCCGGCACATCCACGGCAAGGCGCCCCAGAAGGGCGTCCACGACCTTGTCGGCCGCGGCATGCGCGCTGCAGTCAAGGGCGAAAGTGCCAGCAAGGTCCATGGGACGGTATGAAAGCCGGCAGGAGGGGACCTTCAGGGCAGCGTCCACCACCGGAATCTGCGTCTTTGTCAATGATCCGTCAGCAGCCAAATCCAGGCTGAGACGGGCATCGGTGTCGATCTCACGGGCCTCGGCGACTATCCCGTCGAGATACTCCCGAAGGATATCCCTGAGACTGCAGTCGCTTATCCCGGCGTCGAGCTTGAGGCGGGTGCTGTCCGGGAACATCTCCGCAAAGCCTTCAGCCCTCAACGGAATATGCGCCACATCGGCGTCAAGCCGCTGCACGTCGATGCGCGTGCAACTCTCATCCTGGTCGAATCCGACCCGCGAACTGATGTCCACGGGGACCCTCATCCTGCCGAGAGCGCGGCTGCGAAGCAGTGCGCGGGCCTTCAGGGCAAGGTCGAAGAAGCGGTCCTCCTGCCCTACCCCGAGGCTGTCAAGCGCGAAGGCAAGGGTATCGGAAGGCAGGCGCCCGTGCACCCGGAGGGAATCGAGTCCCAGACGTATCTTGCGCAGTTCAAGGGTCTTGCCCAACTTCACGTCACCGCCGAGGAAGAAGTCGTCGAAACGCACCGCGGCCAGGACCGTATCGGCCTGGTCCGTATATACCACCCGTGGTCTGTCCCCTATCGAGACCTTGCCCACTGATATCCAGGGGAGCCGCAAAGGCTTCTTGTCGAGCGTATCCTTCGGCTTCGAAGGGCCGAACACGTCCCAGTTGGCCGTAGTATCGTAGGCGTGGGCGAACACTCCGAGGCCATCCAGATGGGCCTCTGCGAGCCTAAGGCGTCCGCCGAAGATGCGCCATACGTTCACCGCTGCGGAAAACTCCTTGAAACGCAGCAACGTGTCGACATCCTCTCCCCTTCCGGCATCCAGAAGGCGGCTCCTTATCGCAGCGCTATCGTATGCAGCGAAACGGTCGTGCGGATAGGTCAGGCTGAGATCCCGCAGGGTCACCCGCATGCGCGGGAAGGCCTTGAAGAAAGAAAAGCGGAGCTTGCTGTAATTGAGGTCGGCATCCACATTCTCCGCCACGGCCCTGCCGATTATCTTCCGGGTCAGGGGCGTGTTCAGCAGGACCTGCAGCAGCACCATTATCCCGGCCACGACGGCCAGGACGATGAGCGCTGCCTTGCCCAGTGCTTTCGGAAAACGCGACCGCATGTCTCTCTAGAGTCCTATTGTCTTGAAGAAATCGTTGCCCTTGTCGTCCACGAGGATGAAAGCCGGGAAGTCCTTGACCTCGATCTTCCAGATGGCTTCCATGCCGAGTTCGGGGTACTCCACGCACTCGATGGACTTGATGTTCTCCTGGGCCAGGATGGCTGCCGGGCCGCCGATCGAGCCGAGGTAGAATCCTCCGTGCTTGCGGCAAGCGTCAGTGACCTGCTGGGTGCGGTTGCCCTTCGCCAGCATGATTAGCGAGCCGCCATGGTCCTGGAACTCGTCCACGTAAGGGTCCATCCTGTTCGCAGTCGTCGGGCCCATCGAGCCGCAGGGCATCCCCTCCGGGGTCTTCGCCGGACCGGCGTAATAGATGGGATGGTCCTTCATGTATTGGGGCAGGTCTTCGCCGGCATCGAGACGGGCCTTCAGTTTGGCGTGGGCGATGTCTCGGCCCACGATGATGGTCCCGTTGAGGCTCAGGCGGGTGCTGACGGGATACTTCGAGAGTATCTTGCAGACATCCTTCATGGGCTGGTTCAGATCGATCCTGACGGCCTCGCCTTCACCTGCGCGGCGGAGTTCCTCGGGGATGAGTTCATAGGGTTTGTCGTCCATCTTTTCGATCCAGACCCCTTCCCTGTCGATCTTCGCCTTTATGTTGCGGTCCGCAGAGCAGCTGACACCCAGGCCTATCGGGCAGGAGGCACCGTGGCGGGGAAGACGCACGACGCGCACGTCATGGGCCATGTACTTGCCTCCGAACTGGGCGCCAAGACCTATCTTGCAGGCCTCTTCAAGCAACTGCTTTTCGAGTTCGACGTCGCGGAACGCGCGGCCGGTCTCGTCTCCGGAGGTCGGAAGGCCGTCGTAGTAGTGCGTGCTCGCCAGCTTGACGGTCAGGAGGTTCTTCTCGGCGGAAGTGCCGCCGATCACAAAAGCGATATGGTAAGGGGGGCATGCCGCCGTGCCTAGTGAACGCATTTTCTCAACGAGGAAAGGCACCAGGGTACCCGGGTTCTGGATACGGGCCTTGGTCTCCTGGTAGAGATAGGTCTTGTTGGCGCTGCCGCCGCCCTTGGTCACGCACAGGAAACGGTATTCCATGCCCTCAGTCGCCTCGATGTCGATCTGGGCGGGCAGGTTGCACTTCGTATTAATCTCCTTGTACATGTCCAGCGGGGCATTCTGCGAATAGCGCAGGTTCTCCTCGGTATAGGTCTTGAAAACACCCTTCGAGATGGCCTCTTCATCGCAGAAGCCGGTCCAGACCTGCTGGCCCTTTTCGGCGTGGACGATGGCGGTACCGGTGTCCTGACAGAGAGGGAGCTTGCCCTTGGCGGAAACCTCGGCATTGCGGAGGAAGGTCAGGGCCACGTATTTGTCATTTTCCGAAGCCTCCGGGTCCGAAAGGATCTTCGCGACCTGCTGGTTGTGCGAGCGGCGCAGGAGGAAGCTGACGTCCCTGAACGCCGTATTCGAAAGCAGGGTCAGGGCCTCCGGCGTCACCTTGAGGACTGGTTTTCCTTCGAAGTCACCGACCGAAACCAGTTTCTCCGATCCCGGAATCTTGTAATACTCAGTTGTATCCGGTCCCAGCTGGAACATCGGAGCGTATTTGAAATCTTGTGCCATTATTGCGATGCTTTGTTTCCAATCTTACAAATTTAACCAATCCCGCGGACCTTCGCAAATCTTTTGGAATGATATTAAAGTCCCTGAATAAACAATGATTTCGATAATAGACCCGTCCCATGTTGTTTGTTAACAGAATAGTGGCTAAATTTATCGCTTGAGAATCGGACCAAACATTTTCAAGACCATGTCACAAAACCATTATCCACAGATAAACCTGGAAGACTGGCGCCAGGTCGGCGAAGGCGGCAACGGAAAGACTTACGTTAATGCCGCAGCTCCCGGCGAAATCCTCAAGGTGAACAATGCCCGCCTGAGCACCTTGGAGGCGGTTGAGCACGAATACAACATTTCCAAGGCAGTAGCAAATTTGGGGATCTCAGTGCCCGAGATGTATCGCATCGTGCGCATAGGTGACGCCTATGGTACCATCTCCCAGCTCATCAAAGGCAAGAAATCTCTCTCCCGCATCTGCCAGGAGGAGCCGGAGCGAACGGAAGAAATGGCCCGCCTGCTGTGCCAAAAAGGCAAGGAACTTTTTGCCACGCCCTGCAAAACGGATTTCTTCCCCAGCCGGAAAGGGCAGGCGCTCCTGGCCATTGGGAAGGCATCTTATGTGAGCAACAAGGATAAAAAGGCCATCCAGGCTTTTATTGAAAGCATTCCCGAAAGCACGGGATGTTCCCACGGAGATTTCCAAACCGGCAACATCATCCAGGCAGGCGAGGACTATTATTGGATAGATCTGGACCGCTTCGCTTACGGTGACCCCATGTTCGACATCGGCCATCTGTTCCTGATATGCCAGCTGTACGCCCCCATGAAGCGGGTGCAGGACATCTTCCATATGACCCTGGAGCAGTTCCGGCGGTTCTGGGACGCATTTGCCAGAGAGTACACCGGGAAGGAAGACCACAGCGGGTTCGATGCCCTGGCCGGCAAATTTGCCGCCATTGACGTGATTCTAAGGACCGTATTCCAGAAGCCGAGCTTTGCCGAGAAACTCTTCTTCGGCTTCCAAGTCAGAAAACTTGTCAAGCTTTACTACTAAGCGTCATGCATCTTTTCATGACCGTCCTTGTATCATCTACCGTTTTTGCGCAGCAGTTCCTCCCGGTAAAAGGGATTGTGAACGCACGCGACCTGGGTGGATACCAAGTGACGGGAGAGCGGAGCGTCAAGACCGGCAAACTCATCCGGGCCGCCCATCTGGCCGATGCAACGGATGCAGACATCGCTTATCTTGAGAGCCTCCCCACCGCTCTGGTGGTAGATTTCCGGACAGAAGTGGACCTGAAGGGCAAGTCCGACAAGTCCATACCGGGAGCAGAGTATGCGAGTATTCCCATCGACGCCAGCGGCAACGCTGCGGCAAACGCAACGGAAGAAGAGAAAAAGAAGTTCACCAAAGGGAAGAAGTTCGATGTCCGCAATGTGATCGTTTTTGCCGCCTTCAACGAAAAGGCCCAGGCTATAGCGCGACAGATGTATCCTGTCCTGTTCTTCAATCCGGATTGCCAGCGGCAGTTCGCCCGTTTTTTCCGCAGGGTCCTTGAAACGGAAAACGGCGCCGTCCTCTACCATTGTTCGCAGGGAAAGGACCGCACCGGAGTGGCATCGGCCCTCTTGCTGGCAGCCCTGGGCGCCAACCGGGAGACTATCGTGGCCGATTTCGACGTCACCAACCTGATCTACGAAAAGGACGTCAGGAAATACAGCCGACGCGTCCGGTTCTGGGGCGGCAAGGAGGATGAAATCGCCGTGGTAAAGGCGTTTCTGGGCTGCAATACGGAACTTTTCGTCAAGGCCCTGGATGCCGTTGACGCAAAGTACGGTTCTCTGGAAAACTATCTGAGAGGTCCTATCGGACTGACAGAAGCCGATATCCAGACATTACGGGACCGTTACCTGGATAAACATGAATGATGAGGACCTTAGTGGTGAAACTAATCACTATCTCACTCGGCATGCACGCTTATTCTGTGACGGGACGGATAGAGTATCCGTAGAAACGGTCGATAGTAGACATTCCGCTGCCCCCATTGCTACCAAAGTTAAACGACGCAGCGCCGGACGGATAGTCAGGATAAAAAGAAGAAGACCAGTAACAACAGTAGTCCTTTTCACCCTCAAGTTCAGAACCCTCCCGGGAACCGGAGAATGGGAGCAGGAGGGTATTGCCGTTGGGGCCGGTGATGAGATAACCAGTCTCTGCGCCACTATAAACGCCGAACTTGCACTGCAATCTGAGCTCGTCCCACTCTTCCCATGTCGGCATGCGCCATTTGCCGCCGAGTTTCAAGTGCGCCACATCGTCTTCCAGATCCAACACTGTCTTATTGTCGGTGCCGTTGTACTTGGAGAATGGGCCTGACTCGCTTGTGCCGAACTTGTATGTCGACCAGGAGTAATTCGTCTTGTCCTCGGTCTCGCCCCAGGCATAGTAGTCGCCGTAATCATCGATGTTCGCACACAGGCCGTTTTCACCGAGATTGGATTTGGCCCAGTAGAGTTTGTAGGTGGTGCCGTCCGCCCGGGTCATGACAATGCCGAGATCCACCGCACCTTCGGGTATTTTCGAATTGACTTCGTCTTTCTCCTTGCAGGCAAACAGCAGCGCAATGGCCGCGAACGCAAAAATGATCTTTTTCATAGTGTTTCAGTTATGCATCAGGTATTCTTTCATAAAATCGTTCAGGTCTCCGTCAAGCACGCCCTGCGTATCGGCGGTTTCCCATCCGGTGCGCAGGTCCTTGACCATCTTGTATGGATGAAGGACGTAGGAACGTATCTGCGACCCCCATTCGATCTTTTTCTTCTGGCCCTCGAGTTCCGCCTGCTTTTCCTGACGTTTCTTGAGCTCGATGTCGTAAAGGCGGGATTTCAGGATCAGCAGGGCCCGCTGACGGTTATCCTGCTGGCTGCGGGTCTCAGTATTCTCGACCATGATACCCGTGGGAAGGTGCCTCACGCGCACGCCGGTTTCGACCTTGTTGACGTTCTGGCCGCCGTGGCCGCCGCTGCGGAATGTATCCCAGACTATGTCCGAAGGATTGATTTCGATGTTGATGGTGTCATCGACAAGCGGATACACGAAAACGGACGAGAAGGTCGTCTGGCGCTTGCCCTGCGCATTGAAAGGAGAAATGCGGACCAGCCGGTGCACCCCGCTCTCAGCCTTGAGGTAGCCGTAGGCATAGTCGCCTTCGAACTCGATCGTGGCGCTCTTTATCCCGGTCTCGTCCCCTTCCTGGTTCTCCGTGACGGTCATCTTGTACCCGTTGCGCTCGCCCCAGCGGAGGTACATGCGCATCAGCATGGCGGACCAGTCGTTCGCCTCTGTCCCGCCGGCTCCGGAATTTATCGTCAGCACCGCTCCGAGGTTATCCCCCTCGGCGCCGAGCATGTTCTTGAGTTCCAACGCTTCGATGCGCTTGAGGGCCTGCGCGTACTGCGCGTCCAGTTCCCTGGATTCGGCCGTCTCCTCCTGCCCTTCCACGGCGCCGCTCTCGACGGCGAATTCGTACAGGACATCCAGATCGTCCGCCATCGTGGCAACTTCGTCGAACGAAACCACCCACGACTTGAGGGAACTGAGCTCCTTGAGGAAACTTTCCGCAGCCTTGGGATCATCCCAGAAGCCGCTCTCCTGGGACCTGGCTTCCCGCTCCGACACTTCACTGCGCTTCTTTTCAATGCCCAGGCAATCCTGCAGCACGGAAACACGCTGGTGAAGTTCCTTTATCTGTTCCGGTGTAATCATGATTTACAAAAATAGCACTTTTCCGCGAAAGTGCCTACAGCTTCCGCAGCAGGCTGCGCACCGAGGCCTCAGAACCGGAGCAGATCAGCTCCAGGCCGGGCTCCCCGGACCCTTTTCCTATAGCACATTCGTCCATCACCTGCACAAGGCGCCTTGCTACGGCCGGGGCAGGGTCTATGAAACGCACCTTCCCCGCTCCGGCATAAGCGTCAGCGACTTTCTGAAGGACAGGGAGAAGGAATGGATAATGCGTACATCCGAGGACCACGGTGTCCGCGCCGGATTCCAGAAGAGGCAACAAGCTGTCCCTAACGACCGCCTCGGTTTCCGCTCCGGAAAGTTTTCCGCCCTCCACGAGTTCCACGAAGCCTTTCCCGGGCCTTTCGACGACACGCACCTCATCCGAATACATATCGCGCATCTTCAGGTACTTCGAGCCCTTAAGGGTCCCGGACGTAGCCAGCACGCCTATGACCCCGGTCAGAGTGCCGAGCGCGGCCGGCTTGACCGCAGGCTCCATTCCTATGAACGGGATGCCGTATGAGGCGCGGAGGTCGGCAATCGCGGCAGAAGTCGCGGTATTGCAGGCAACGACAAGGACCTGAGCCCCTTTCGAGAGCATCAGGTCCGTGATTTCGTGCATTCTCCGGATTATGAATTCCGGCGTTTTTTCCCCATACGGGCAGTTCGCGTTGTCGGCGTAGTAGATGAATCTCTCCTCCGGAAGAAGCTTCCGTATCTCACGATAGACGGACAACCCTCCCGAGCCGGAATCCACCAAGCCGACCACCGCCATTCCGGAGGCTATTTATAGAGGTTGTAGCTGGCCGCCATCGAGGACGGCATCTGGCCGAGAACCTCCAGGTAAGGGGATCCCTCGAACAGGATCAGGCGGTACACGGTGTCATCCACCTTGTAGTACTCCACTCCTCCGAGGACGAGCGTGTCGTAGTCGTCGGGCAGCTCGGAGACGAGTGCCCCGGCGGGAGGGACTATCACCTCGTAACGGCCGTTGGAAGCCTGGATGAAGAACACTCCGTCATCGTAGAAGTACTGCTTGTCTGCATAGGCGTAGCTCTGGATGAGTCCGAGCTTATCGGCTATTTCGGAAGAACTTGCAGCACGGCTCGTGTTGAGGGCCATCGAGGAGTTCTGCCTCGCTATGAGGGCATTGTTCTCGGCGATGATGCGGTTCTGCTCCTGGATCGTACGATAGTTGTTGTCGATGGCGCTGTAGCTGCGCCAGACGCTGTTGTAGTACGCGAAGCGGCATGCCCTGAGCTCAAGCTCGTAGAGTGCCCTGTCGAAGTAGACTCCGAAAGGAGGACGGCACACGTAGTAGTGGTTGCCGAAGTGACGGTAGTAGATTCCGTTGTAGACGTAGTAGTCATATCCCCAGTAACGCTCCCTGTAGAGGTGAGGAGGCAGGTAGTTGACCCTGTATCCGAAGTAGTGGGGACCTCTGCCGCAGAAGTGCATGGGCCTGTCGTAGGCCATGTGCGGCCTGTCGCGCGGAGGTATGCGGTGGATATTGCGGTCGTCATCCAGGCGGATGTGGCCGGCTGCCCCGCGGCCTCCGGAGAAATTGTTGACATTGGGAGCCGCAGCCCTGTTGGATGCGGTCGAGGCGGAAGACTCGCGCACGGAGGGCGAGGAAAGGCCCTTCGCCGTCACCGTGTTGGTCCTGACGCCCGAGACCCTGTCGTTACCCGGCTGGGAAACAGCGGCCTGGCTCTGCGAAGAAGCAGAACGGGTGGGCGCCTGCCGCACGGGCGTTGCGACTCGGGAAGAGGACTCGCTGCTGCCAGTGGAGGACGAAGAGCTGCTGCGCGTCGCGGTGCTGGACCGCGTCACGGGAGTCGATGTCCTGTTGACGGTGGAAGAGGAGCTGCTGCGCGTGGCGGAGCTGCTGCGGGTCTGGCTTGAAGGAGTCGAAGCCTTCGTTGAAGTGGACGAGGAGCTGCTGCGCGTGGCGGAGCTGCTGCGGGTCTGGCTCGAAGGAGTCGAAGCCTTCGTTGAAGTGGACGAGGAGCTGCTGCGCGTGGCGGAGCTGCTGCGGGTCTGGCTCGAAGGAGACGATGTCCTTACGGAAGAAGACGAGCTGCTGCTGCGCGTGGCCGAAGAAGATCTGGTCGCCGAGCTCTTGCTCGAAGAGGAAGAACTGGAGGACGAACGCTTTACTGTAGAAGATGAGGAACTGCCAGAAGAAGAACTGCGGGTAGTCCCGGAAGTGGTTCTGCTCGAAGATCCGCCTGAAGTGCGGGTCTGCGCATCCATGATGGCGGGGGTCAGGAACACCGCCGTTGCGAGCACCGATGCGATTAATGTTCTTCCAATCGTTTTCATAAGTCTCTCATTTATAAAGTTTATACTTCTCTGACAACTCCCTGAAACCTTCGACGTCCGAAGACCAGTAGCCTGCGATGTCCGAAACTTTGAAAGAGCTGCTGAATGTTTTGAATACATAATCCGTGCCGCAAATCTTGTTGAACATGGAAATCCTGTCCGGAGCTATGGAAAAAGGGTTCTTTCCGTATAGCTCATGCACGGCCTGCATCACATGGAACTGCACCAGGGTGAGCTGCGCGGCATCGTAATCCGTAAAGAAGAACTGAACCCCGTGGATGAGCCGTCCGGACAGCCTTCCGAAGAACGGCTTGAAATGGATGGTCCTGAAAGCGACCCCGGGGATGCGGTACGAATCCAGCCGGGCCTTGAGTTCGTCCGCGTCTATCCACTCTTCGGCGAACACGGCAAAAGGAAGCGAATACCCTATGCCTATGTTGAGATATCCGCCGAACTCGCCAGCGAGTCCGGAGCAGGGATAGCAGACGGCCGTTTCCGGATAAGGGATGTTCGGGGACGGCAGCACCCACGGAAGACCGGTGTCGGAGTAGAGCATATCCCTTGTCCATCCTTCCATCGGAACGACGGTAAGACGGCAGCGCAGGGGTGCCTCGTTTCCTTTCTGGCCCCGGTTGAGCCCCTCTTCGTTGATGAGCATGGCCAGTTCCCCGACCGTGAGACCATAAATATAAGGAATGCGGTACTGGCCGACGAAGGAGAAGAAGCCGTCGCGGGCGTACGGACCCTCCACCTTGTTCCCGCCGAGTGGATTGGGACGGTCGAGGACCATCACCTCGATGCCGAGTTCGGCGCAGGAGCGCATCATCAGCCCGAGGGAACTGATAAAGGTATAAGAGCGGGTTCCCACATCCTGGATGTCATATACTACCACATCCAGCCCGGAGAGCATCTCCCGGGTCGGCTGACGGGTCGCCCCGTAAAGGGAATGGACTGGGAGACCGGTACGGGCGTCCACTCCGGCGTTCACATGGCCTCCGGCATAGACGTCGCCCCTCACCCCGTGCTCGGGGGCGAAAAGAGCGACCAGGTTCACGCCGGGCGCCCCGTAGAGGATGTCAATCGTGGAACGGAGCTGAGAATCCACCCCGCTCGGGTTGGTAAGAAGCCCGACCCTCCGGCCCTGCAGCCCTTCGAAATTCCTTTCCGCGAGGACTTCGATGCCTGTCCTGACCTTCCCGCCCGCGGCAAGGAAAGTCATCAGCGCAAACAAAGTCAGCAACAGCTTTCTCATACCTCAAAGATAATTATTTTTTGCCGTATGTTGCATCTATCCGCGAAGGAAGGACGGCCGTGACGGCAATCGTCGCAAGACAGCAGACCATGACCACGACGAAGAAGCCGGTGTATCCGACGGCTTCCTGAAGCATTCCGGCGAACATTCCGGGCACCATCATGCTGAGGGCCATGAATGCCGTGCAGATTGCATAGTGGGCGGTCTTGAATTCGCCGTCGGAGAAATACATCATGTAGAGCATGTAGGCCGTGAATCCGAATCCGTAACCGAACTGGTCGAGGATGACGCAGAGGTAAACGACCGGAAGGGGCGGGTGCACGATGCTCATGTACAGGTACACCGCGCAAGGCAGGGCCAGGCTGAGGGCCATGGGCCACAGGGCTTTGCGCAGGCCCCAGCGGGCGGAGGCCAGTCCGCCGAGGATACCCCCGACGGTAAGGGCGATGATTCCGGCGGTACCGTATACCAGTCCTGACTGGGCCGTGGTGAGTCCAAGCCCGCCGTCCTCGACGGGGTCGAGCATGAACGGGGTCAGCATCTTGACCGAAAGCGCCTCCGGGAGCCTGTACAGCAGCATGAAAACCATGGCCAGCCAGACCCCCTTCTTCTTGAAGAATGACGAGAAAGCACCGAAGAAAGTCTTTTTAGGAGCTTCGGGGCCGACGGAAGGGACTTCGCAGCGCGGGAGTGCGAAATGGTGCCACAAGGAAAGGAGGGCCAGCAGGACGGCGCTGCCCCCGAGGGTCAGGGACCAGGCCAGCGGGATATCTCCAAGGCGTTGTTCCATGATGCCGGCGGCGACCACTATCCCGCCCTGTCCGAACACGGAGGCGATGCGGTAGAATGTGCTGCGTATCCCGACAAAGACGGACTGGCGGTGGGTATCCAGGGCGAGCATGTAGAATCCGTCAGCGGCTATGTCGTGAGTCGCGGAAGCAAAAGCTGCAAGATAGAAAAGGATCAGCACTACGGCCAGGAGCGGGTGCGCCGTGCGGTACGAGAGCACCGTCAGCGCAAGCACTCCGAACGCTATCCACATCAGGGCCTGCATGGCTAGTATCCACCAGCGCTTGGTCCGCACGACGTCGACGAGCGGGCTCCACAGGGGCTTTATGACCCAGGGCAGGTAAAGGAGGCTGGTGTACATCGCCAGTTCCGCGTTGCCCATGCCGAGCCTTTTGAACATGGTCACGGAGACCACGTTGACGAGGAAATACGGTATGCCTTCAACAAGGTACAGGGTGGGCACCCAGGCCCAGGGCGACTTAGTCTTCATTGCTGATTTCTGTTCCGGGATAATAATGGAGGAGGATTTCGCGGTACGAATACCCCCTGACGGCCATCACGGCGGCTCCTATCTGGCAGAGTCCGACTCCGTGGCCCCAGCCGCGCCCCCGCAGATGCAGCACATCCCCGTCCCACTCCGCCTCGAAAGCGGAGCTCTTGAGGTGGCTTTCAGAAAGTGCGCGCCGGATGGCCAGTTCCTTGCCTATGACCTCAGTGCGGGATGTTCCGGTGATCCTGAGGCGCTTGATCCGGCCCGAAGGACCCCTTTCCAGTGCCTCCAGTTCCTTGACCGTGCCGAAATCGATGCCGGTGCGGCGCAGCAGGAGCCTGCCGAGTTCGTCCCTTCCGTAGCTGACTTCCCAGCGGAAGAAATCCCTGGTCTCAAGGTCGAAGTCGTTGAGCACCTGGCCCAGGATAGCCGGATCGTCGCAGTCGCAGAACGGTTTCCCGCCCCCTTCAGGCACGTCCGGAACGGATTGCAGGTAGGGCAGGTCCACATCTTCCCAGCATGTACTGAAAAGCTCGGATACGCCCCCGCAGCACTTCGAGTACCGCGCGTCGCAAATCTTGCCGTCAAAGGTCAGGATTTCTCCCCATGTCTCGTCAATGGCCCTGCGGACATTCTCCCCCACAGCCTTGGCGCAACCCTGGTAACGCTGGCAGTGGTCGTCGGCACAGACGTCGAAGTGCTCGTGCGTATGCAGGTTGCTCATCACCCAGGACCTTGAGATCACGGCATGGGCTTTCAGCAGTTCCAGACCGGCCGAAGCGCGCATCTCGGAAGAAATGACGCTGAGCAGGTAGTCCTCGACGCCTATCCTGTTGACCGCAGTGACCTTGTCCCCTTCCACAATGAACTTCAGGGAACCGGCGAAACGCTGGTCTTCCTTCCTTTCCCAGTGGAAGTCTATTCCTATGGTGACATCTTTCAATATGAACGACGGCTCGGCGAAAAGCGTCGACATCGTCACCGCATCGAAATAAAGCTCGTCGTAAAGGACTCCGTTGTAATTGATACGGCCGTCTTCCCAGGACACCCGCTGCGGCCCTGCGCCATCCGAGATGATCTCGAATTCTATCTCTGGAGCGGACATGATGCCTACTTCGATTACGGGCTGCCTGCGGGACAGGCGCCAGCCGACCTTCCGATCCTGCTCCGCGCTGAGGGTGACTTCGTCCATCATCTCACGCACCAGCCGCCCGTCCAGTTTTGCAAAATCCTCTTCCCTGGGGGCAATGAGGACTCCGGCCATGTCGGCAGCCCCCGGGCTCATGGTCAGGTGGTCGGAACCCGTGTCAAAATAGTGGTGGGAACGGATTTCAGTCCTGAGGACGACACAGGTACGGTATTCACCCCCCCGGAACCAGGTGTAGATGTTGCACCGGGGCTCGACGTCGCCTTCGACCATCGGCGAGCAATCCAGGAGCCGGTAAAGGAGCTTTGCAATCGACTTTGCAGTCTGCGCCTTGAGGGCATAGACGCCACGCACATACCCTTCATAATAATACAGGAGCGCATCCTTGACGCAGCCTGACGGCTCTGCCTGCGGCTTGTCGAGGAAGGCGTTGACGGCATTCTCGAGGGGCATCTGTCCCTGCGGACATGCCTGGAAATGAAGATGGTCCGGTGCGGAAGCCCCGCTCTTCGGGCCGTTGTAGAAGACCGTGTATCCGTGATATTTGCGCGCAAAATCCAACATGTCCACAAAGTGATGCCAGATCGTCTGCGGAGCATGCTTTTCCGCGGCAATCACGAGATGGTCGCGGAAGATCGGGAAAGGATTGACCTGGATATTGTACCTGCGACCCTTGCGGCCGTCGAACTTTATGTGGAACTGCTCCTTCGGCCGGTTCTTCACACAGAGGAAACAGCGCCTGGCGGCGATGGCTTCCGGACTGATATCGGCCGTGGAGGAAGCTATCCTCGACGGATTGTGCTGGACCTCCATCACGAGGTTTCCGCACTCCAGACGCCTTGTCCGCACATTTTTCAGGGCACGGAAATTAGCCGCGGCCTCCGGCCACACGGACAACTGGTCGCTGATGAATTTCTCTATCTCGTTCATTACAGAAGGGCCAGGAGCTTGTCCTTGAGGCGCTTGTATTCGGATTCGAAGTTCGGAGTGAAAAGCCCCTTTCCCATGGATGAGGCTATCTCTTCCTGAGTCCACCAGCGTCCCTCGGACACTTCATCCTCGTCGGGATGCAGCTCGAAGGAGCCGACCGCGGCATACACGTTCACAAGTTCATTTTCCGTGTCGGACTCATGCTCATATCCAGCAATCCAGATAGGATTGAAACGCGTGAGCCCGAGTTCTTCGGACGCCTCGCGGAAAAGGGCTTCGAGGAACAGTTCTCCGTATCCCACATGTCCGCCGACGGCCGTGTCCCAGCGGCCCGGATAAAGGGTCCTGGTCTCGGAGCGCCTCTGGATATAGAGACGGCCGGCACGGTCGATGATGTGGAGATGGACGACGGGATGCAGGAAACGGCTGCCGCCGTGGCAGATGTCGCGGGCGGCCTGGCCGATGACGAATCCGTTCTGATCCACTACGGGGAGCATGTCGGATGCTTTTTTCGCATATCCCCCTTTCAGCAGCGGGGCAGGTTCAGGCGGATAAACAAGTTCTGTCATCAGTAGTTCAGGATCCGGAGTTCTTCCGGAGTATAGAGTAAGGAATCAATGAAATCAGGGGCGACCTTCGCAAGGATGAGGAACACGGCGAGGGCTACGGCGGCCAGGACCACGACCGAAAGTACGGACAGGGCGACGATGCGCCACAAACGGCTCTTCCTGCGGGGCGCGGAGGCGGATTCTGCGGCCGGTTCGGGGGCCGCGGCAGTTACAGCTGCGGGCGCTGCTGCCGGCTCTGCGGTGGCTTCGGGTTCGGGCTCTGCGGCCGGCATGATTGCAGGCTCGGGCTCCACAGGCGATTCGGACCCGGGAACAACCTCAGAAGCCGGAGCCGAACCGGCTTCCGGTGTCCGGGCCGCTTCGAGCTCGTCTCCGGACGTCTGAACCGCAACGGGCCCGGTTTCAGGGGCCCGGTCCGCTTCAGGCGCGGCTGCCGCCTGCATCGCGGTAACGATGGATGCGAGTCCGGCGGAAACCGGAGCGCCGCCAATCTGGGCCCCGGAATGAGTCTTGAGGGAAATCGGCTTCAGCCCGTAACCTTCAGGGTAAATATCCAGGTTCTCGTCGCAGACAAAAAAGAAATTATTCTCTTTCGTCGCTCTCAGGCGGCCCAGCCCGGGGAGTATGATTGTCTTGTTCGACTTCAGCACCTCCTTCATTTCCGTGAGGAAAGAAGCAAGGATCGAGCGGGAGACTTCTTTTTCCACATTGTTGCCGGAAGCATACAAGTCGACCAACAAGTCGTCTTCCCCTCGCCCTGGATGGAACGATAGGCGCCTGTACGGAGGATTTATGGTATAGCCACGGTCGGAAAAAGAAGCAGGGACGGTTTCAGCCACGAAAGTGCCGAGGCCGGGAAGACCGACTTCGTCATGGTCGAGCACTAGTTCGCCCAACATTTTGGCCAAAAGATCCACATCCATAAGAAAAGGCCTCCTGCTTTGATTTTCCAAAGTTACAAAAAACTCAAAAAACTTGAAAATTATTTGGAGATTTCATCCCAAAACAATACCTTTGCAATCCCGAAACGAAAGTGGAAGGGTAAATTCCTCCTTAGCTCAGTTGGTTAGAGCACCTGACTGTTAATCAGGGGGTCCTGGGTTCAAGTCCCCGAGGGGGAGCCAAAAAAGGCTGGCCATATTTGGTCAGCTTTTTTTTGATTATGCCCGGACCTGGCCATTTGTCTACACGACATCGGATCTGGCGGGCGAAACATCCTGCTGTTTTTCACCGCGGCCTTTTGTCCAAATGGTTCTGGAATTCAACTGGCACGCAACAATCTTATAACATATTATGTCTTAATCGCTTACGCCCACGGGGCGTGCCACACCCACCATCCGGAGCCCATATCTGGCACGGCCTCTTATGACAAATCGGCCCCTGAAGCCGTTCAGAGGCCTTACCGGACAATCTCCCGGTGCCAGTTGTTTTTCATGCACGCTGAATGGGCTCCCGCCGCGAGTAAAAAGGGCGGTTTTACTCACCGGGACCCGGGGGATCATGCTCCCGTGAGTGAAAAGGGCAGTTTTACTCACCAGAGCAGAAAGGTAACCGGCGGCAGGACAGCTGGGGCAGGGACGACTGGCAGCAGGACGGCTGGGGCAGGACGGCTGGCAGCGGGGCAACCGGCGGTTGGGAGACCCGGGTCCCCGCCTTGGTCCCTGCCAGACCCACCTTGGTCCCGACCTTACACTCAGATATCCCAGCCGATACCGCCGAGAACCGTTATCCCGGGTTCGGGGAAACCGTCCATGGTTTCGAACTTCCTGTTCAGAAGGTTCGCTCCGCGCACGAACAGTGAAAGGCCGTCGGTCAGGCGATAAGCCGCACGGAGTTTCACATCCACATAACTCTGTTCCCTCGGAGTCTCTCCGGTAGTCAAATAGAGGTCACCTATATACATGGCTCCGCCGTTCAGCGAAAACCTTCCCGCCTTCCAGTCCGCTCCCATCCAGGCCTTGTGGACCGGGGCACCCGTGTAAATCTTCTCCATGTGCAGGAAACTGTAATTGGCGTTCAGGCTCAAACTTCCGGACAAGCGCCAGTCGGCGGAAAGTTCCGCTCCTGTATTGGCGAACTGCCCGACATTGCGGTTCTGCCTCTTGCCGTCTACAATGTTGACCTCGATGATGTTGGTTCCGACAGTATGGAAGATGCTGGCTTCGACATTCAGGACCCCGTCAAGGAAATGATGACCGGCAGTCAGGTCATAACTCCATGCCTTCTCGGGAAGGAGAGCCTCATTCGCCACGGCATACATGTAGAGTTCGCGCATGTTGGGCATGCGGAAGCCCTTTGAGACCGAGGCTTTCAGCGTGGTCGCACTGCCCGGCATCCAGGAAAGCCCGAACTGCGGAAGCCATTCTATCCCGTATGCCTCGTGGCGGTCCATGCGCAGGCCGGCGCTGAGGGTGACGGAGCCGAGAGTGTGGGTGTCAAGGAGATAAACAGCCTGCTCGCTG
>JAEEIQ010000004.1 GCA_016281435.1 Bacteroidales bacterium | reverse complement strand
TGGAGCTAAGCGGAATCGGACCGCCGCTTGTGCCATGCGAAAGCACCGTTCTACCACTGAACCATAGCCCCGTGTAACGGTATTATATGCATTTCGGGTTTCCCTTTCAATGGATAAACCGGACAACGGGGCAGTGTTTGTCAGGGAGCCTGCGGCGGGGTCATGCCGCCGGGCATCTGACCGCCGGGCATCTGTCCCTGAGGCATCTGGCCGGGGTCTCCGCCGGGGAAGCCCTGCTGCATCTGCTGCATGGCGCCGTAGTTCGCAAGAAGATACTGGATCAGCTGCATCGCGTTCTCCGCGCTGAAGTTCTCGGGAAGGACAACGCCTTCGGGAAGAACTGCTGCTGTCTGCGGGGCCGTGAAAGCGCCGCCCTGAGGCATCTGCTGCATTCCGTTGTCAGGTCTTGTGAAGTTTCCTCCGGCCGTGTCCTGCTGCCTCTGGCCGCCCTGTCTTCCGAAGTCGCCGAAGCCTCCCATGCCCATGCCGCCGCCCACGTTCATTCCGATGTAGCCCTCGGAAACCGTGTTGGCCGTCATGTCCATGGTCACCACCTGTTCCTTCGTCTTGAAGGCGGTGCTGCTCTCATCGACAAGTCCGTCTTCCGGAGCTTCCTCGAAAGCACCCAGGGCGATCGTATAGGAAGCGCCCGGGACGAAGTCCTCGGTTCCGAAGACGATGGAGGAGAGGGAGTCCACTGCGAACGGAACCACGAAGCCCATCACGACGTTTCCTTCGGAATCCAGCACGGCAATCTGGTCGCCGGCATAGAAGGTCCTGTCGCCGTAGGCGATGGAGTAACCGGTTGTTCCCTCTGCCTTGGGCATGTTGTTGCCGTTTCCGGCTCCCACATAGATTCCGCCGGTGTATTTGAAGTTGGCATCGTTGTCGCAGTCGAAGGCCTGCTCGCGCGAGGACGAGATGCAGATCACCATTCCGCCGTTGATCTCGATCTTTCCGTTGGAGTCGATGCTGTCGTTGTCCGTTGCCAGGGCATAGACGTAGCCTCCGTTGATGACTACCGATTTGCCGGCATTAAGGGCATCGTCCGTGCTTTCCACATAGACGTAGCCGTCGTTGATGATCAGGTTGTCCTTGGCCTCGATTCCCTCGGGGCTCAGTGATTCCTCGTCAGAGATCTCGTAAGGCGTTCCTGTCGTCTTGATGATGACGTAGCCGCCGTTGATGTACACGTTTGGGGTCGGGGCGTCCTCGGTCGTCTCGGTCGTGGCGTCCTCGGAGAGCTTCCAGCCTGCCGAAAGCGCCTTGCCCACCGATTCGATGATAAGCACTCCGTCGTTGATCTCGACCTGTCCCAGGCCCTTGCCGGCGCCTTCCACGCCGTTTACCTTGATGCCCTTGGACTCGGTTGCGTGGACGTTTCCCTCTGCAAGGATGTCCAGCTCGCCGCCGTTCATGATGAAGAACAGGTCCGCGCTGATCATGTTTCCCTCGGCGTTCTCGTCGCCCTGGATGTAGATGTATCCGCTGTCGACGGTCACGCCGCCGTCGGTCTTGACACCGTGCTTCTTGTACACGTCGATTTCGAGAATGGCCCTTGAGGAGCCCGCGAAGACGATGTTTCCGGACGAGGTTATCGCGCCTTTCTTCGTATTCTCCGGAGAATCGGCAATCACGCTCGTCGTGCCGTCCGGCATGTAGATCGTAGCCGTGGTCGTGCTCTTGAGCTGGATTGCAGGCAGCGTCTTTCCCGTGATGTTGACGTTGTCCAGGACCAGCGTGTAGTCCGCGTTGTCGCTCTTGACAATCAGGGTTCCCTCGAGCGTTCCGGAAAGGAAGATCTCGATCGGTTCTGTTCCCTCGTATGTGACTTCGAGGTTCCCGTCCTTGTTGAAGGCCGCCGCTACAAGCTCGGATGTGCTTGTTCCGGTTGTCAGGTCGACCGTAGGGCCCGAAGGAAGGACGACTGCGGCGAAATCTTCGGCTGCAGGGGTCTCTGCAGGGGTTTCGGTTGCTGTTTCGGTTATCGACTGTGCCCAGAGCGCAGAGGCGATGAGCAATGCGAAAAGTGTGACGGAAAGGATTCTTTTCATCTTTTGTCTCCTTGCCATGACTATCGCGTTTTTCCGCCCTGCAGCGCAAGACGGGTCCGTCCCAACTACATAATTCTACAAATTGATGCTATACTCGGAACCTATGAACAAGCATCTTGATTTGACTGCGGAAGTGAGACAGGCCCTGGAGGAGGGAAAACCCGTGGTGGCGCTGGAAAGCACCATCATCAGCCACGGCATGCCCTATCCGAAGAATGTGCAGACGGCCCTTGCCGTTGAAAAGACCATACGCGAAAACGGGGCCGTTCCGGCCACCATAGCCATCATCGGCGGAAGGCTCAAGGCGGGCCTGACTGCGGATGAACTGGAGTATTTCGGAAAGAAGGGGACTGCCATAACCAAGGTCAGCCGCAGGGACATTCCCGGCATCGTCGCAAAGGGACAGGACGGAGCCACGACGGTTGCCGCCACCATGATGATTGCCGCCATGGCAGGCATAAAGGTCTTCGCAACCGGCGGAATCGGCGGGGTGCACCGCGGAGCAGAAAACACCATGGACATTTCGGCCGACCTGGATGAATTCACGAAGACCCCGGTCATGGTGATCTGCGCCGGAGCCAAGGCGATTCTGGATCTGAATCTGACTATGGAATATCTGGAAACGAAGGGAATTCCCGTCTACTGCTACCGCACGGACGAACTTCCCGCATTCTATACGAGAAACAGCGGCATCAGGGCCCCGTTCAGGGCAGACAGCGCCAGCGAACTTGCCGATATCTGGAAGGCCAAGACTGAGCTGGGCATACAGGGCGGCTTCATCGTCGCCAATCCCATTCCCCGCGAGTACAGCATGGACCCCGTCCGCATCAACGGCGCCATAGACGAAGCCATTTCCGAAATGAACGCCCTGGGCATCCGCGGAAAGGAAACCACGCCTTATCTTCTGGACAAGGTTCAGAAGCTCACCGGAGGCGAGAGCCTCGAGTCCAACATCCGCCTTGTCCTGAACAACGCGGCCCTTGCGGCGCAGATCGCCTGCGAACTGACAAAGGACTGACCATGGCGAAGATGTGCCCGAAAGCCGGCGCCTGCGGAGGCTGCTCCCTCAACGGGGTGAAATACTCGAAGCAGCTTGAACAGAAGCAGGCCTATGTGGAGGATCTCCTTCTGCCCTTCGGCCCGGTAGCCCCGATAACCGGCATGGAGAACCCGTTCTTCTACCGGAACAAGGTCCAGGCCGTCTTCGGATACGATTCGCGCGGCTCGGTTGCAAGCGGAATCTACCGCGAGGGGTCGCACAAGCTCGTTCCCGTGCGCGAATGCATGATAGAGGACCCGGAGGCCGATGCCGTTCTTTCCACCGTGCGCGACCTTGTGCGCAGCTTCGGAATCCCGCCTTACGACGAGGACAACCGCACCGGAGCCATCCGGCATGTGCTTGTCCGCCGCGCCGTTGCAACGGACCAGACGCTTGTGGTCATCGTCTCGGGAAGCCGCACCTTCAGGCCCAAGGAGGCTTTCATACGCGCCCTGGTGGAAAAGCATCCGTCGGTGAAGACCGTCCTTCTTCACGTGAATGCGGAAAAGACTTCCATGGTCCTTTCCGACGGCCCGTGCACCGTCTTGTACGGCGAGGGCTGGATAGAGGACGTCCTGTGCAAGCTGCGCTTCCGCATCTCTGCCAAGAGCTTCTATCAGGTCAATCCGTACCAGGCTGCAAGACTGTATACAATCGCCATGAGGATGGCCCGGTTCAAGGGGAATGAGCAGGTTATCGATGCATACTGCGGCACCGGGACCATCGGCCTGATTGCAGCATCCTGGGG
>JAEEIQ010000029.1 GCA_016281435.1 Bacteroidales bacterium | reverse complement strand
CATGGCCGTCCCGGGCGAGCATCGAAGCAAGGCCGCAGAGCTGCCTTTCAGCCCCGCCGGGGCCCATCGATGTTATGACGCAGAGTATCTTCATACGGGGAGGTTTATCCATGATCCCAGCTTGCGGTCCCAGCGGCGCGGATCGAAAGGCACGAATCCGCTCCAGTGGTAGAAGGTCAGTTCGCCTACATAGACCCGGCCTCCCGCTTCATAGAAATCGACGCGCAGGAAGGGCCATCCGGCTGAAAGTTTCGCCGCAAGTTCCTTCATTTTTCCGAATCCTTCCGGCTTCTGCGGGGGAACGACGGCATTAGGATGGCCGTTGCGGATGTCAAGATGGCGGTATTCCATGTCGAAGAAATCGAAGCAGGTCTCCTGCGCAGAGGAGCGCCCGGTCGCGACGAACATGACGCGGGGTTCCCCGTCGAAGCAGAAGAACTTGTAGTCGCGCAGTTCGCCGAACGCATCTTCGAGATAAGGCTCGGCTATGATCCTTGGCCTGACGCCCTTGTAGGGCCATTCCCTGTTTTCCTTCCAGAAACGGCGCGACAGGGCCGCGGTCAACGAAGCCTTCGCTTCTTCGACGTTGAAAGAAGCCCTGTCCCGGCAGATTGCGACGCCGCCGCAATCGTGGGTGGTCTTCAGGACAAACCTTTCCGGAAGGGAATCGAAATCTATCGCATCCGCGGTGTCCCACACGCCGAGGTTGGGGTTCACGTATTCCTCGCCCACCCGCCGCGCTATCCAGGCCTTCGCCGCGTACTTGTCCACCATCACCGTCATCTCGTCCTTGCGCAGGTTCAGTTTCAGCCACTGCATCTTTTCGTTGAAGGTCAGCGGGGTCTTGAGATGGAGCCTTTCTCCGGTCTTGGCCCTGAACATCATGCGCAGGAACAACTTGTCCGGCAGCGGCAAGGCGAGCGCAAGGCGCCTCAAAAGGGCCCTACGGCGCCTTCCTGGTATCTTCGGGGCCGGACCGGAGGCGGCACCGGGTTCGGCTTCGAGGCACTCCCGGTAAACTTCATCCTCGGTCTGAGCCGTCTTTTCCCACCCGAAACTGCGGCCCCGGAGCTGGTCCTCCGGATCCTTCAGGCACTTTTCGGCCAGGACGGCCATCCCCTTTTCGAAGTCCGCTCCGAGGGGGACGGTATATTCTTCCCCAATCACTTCCGGAATGCCTCCTACGCGGGACCCGACCACGCGGCAGCCGCAGCTCAGGGCCTCCATCGTTACGAGCGGCATCCCTTCGTTGAAGCTCGGGAGCATCAGGAGGTCGATGCAGTTCATCAGCTCCGGCATCTCTTCCGGAGGACGGTTGCCGAGGAAGACTACATTAAGCCCGAGGGCCACCAGCCGGTCCCTGACCTGCGGGAATTCCTTCCCGTCTCCTATGACCCAGAAAACAAGGGGCCCGTCGAAGCGCGAGCGCAGCTCCTGCCATATCCCGGGCAGGGACGGGGTATTCTTGACATGGAAGAAATGGCCGGCGTAGGCAACGACCTTAGTACCATCCGAGAGGCCATAGCGGCTGCGCAGTTTCGCCCTCTCTTCCCCGGGAAAGACCCTGAATTCAGGACCTATACCGTTACGGAGCAGCCATTTGCGCCCCGGGAACGGGGATGAAGTCTCCATGAGGGCTGCGCTGACGTAGAAATTGCCGTCCGCAGCCGCCGTCAGCCTTTCCGTCTCCTTCCTTACGAGGCTGTTCTTCCAGGGATGGGTGTGGATGTCCGATCCGTGCCAGGTTATGAAAAATGGGATCCCGAAACGGCGGGATGCCTCTTCGGCGACTATCCCGCCCGCAAAGGAATGGGCGGAGATTATCTCGAAGTTCCCGAGCCGGCCGGCAGTCTTCCGCACGAAGCGGCGGAAGAAGAACGGGCGGCGGTGCAGTTTTTCCGTCAGGAACCAGTCCAGCAGGGAGAAACGGTACCAAAGGACACGGTACCGTATCCCGTCGATTTCGGCCTCCCTGACGTGCGGGCGCTTCGGGAGGCGCTTGACCTTGCGCGAAAGCGCGGTCTCGCGGCACTGCAGGCAGAACGGGACTATCTCATAGCGGCCGGTGCGTTCGAGGGCTCCTATCCGGCCATGGACGGCATTCAGCTGCCCCTTGCGGTCGAAAATGTCGCTCTCGAAGACGACTGCCACCCTTGTCTTCCGTCCTGCCATCGGATCTTATGATTCAACCGTGATCTTGTCCTTCAGGCGGATATCCACGGAGCTGGAGCCGATGCGGACCTCGAAGTCGCCGGGCTCGACGACCCACTTCATGTCGCGTCCCATGACTTCAAGCTCTTCGCGGCCGATGCGGAAATGCACCGTCGCGCTCTTGCCGGGCTCGAGGCTGACCCTTTCGAAGCCGCGGAGCACGGAATCGTAAGCCACGTATTCGCTGAGGCAGTCGCGGATGTAAAGCTGGACCACCTCGTCGCCCTTGCGGGATCCGGTGTTGGTGACGGTGCAGCTGATCTCGAAATCGGTCTTGCCGGTCTTCCGGATCGTCAGGCCGGAATAATCGAAGCTGGTGTAGCTGAGGCCGTATCCGAAGGGGTACAGATGGCCTATGACACGCGTCTTTCCGCCTCCGTTGGGCCCCTGGCGCGGCTGCGCTCCGCGGGCTCCCTTCTTATACGGGAAGCAGTAAGGCAGCTGGCCTATGGTCTTCGGGAAAGTGATGGTCAGGTGTCCTCCGGGATTGTTGTCCCCGAACAGGGTCTCGGCGATGACGCGGCCTCCGAAATGGTTCGGGAACCAGGCCTCGAGGATGGCGGGAAGGAAGGCATTCTCCCAGTTGATGGTGAGCGGCTGGCCGTTGATGAGGACCAGCACTATGGGCTTGCCCGTCGCATGGAGCGCCAGGATGAGGTCCCTCTGGCGGCCGGGGAGATCGAGGCTGGTGCGGGACTTGCCTTCGCCCGTCGTCTCGTCATCCTCGCCCATCACGGCTATGATGACGTCCACCCCTTCTGCGGCCTTCACGGCGGCTTCGATCCCGGCTTTTTCCTCATCGGTCATCGGCAGGGGAATGATTTCGCTTTCGGGCCAGCGGGCGTCGGTCACGTCGCAGCCCTTTTCGTAGCGGACTTCAGCCCTGTCTCCGAGATACTGGCGTATGCCGTCGACGACGGGAATGGGGGTGATTCCGTTAGGGCCGTAGCGGCTGGACATGAAGTTCGTCTCCGCCGCGAGCGGACCGGTCACGAGGATCTTCCTGGTCTTGTCGGGGTCCAGGGGAAGGATGCCGCCTTCGTTCTTCAGGAGCACCATGGATTCGCGGCAGATCTGGGTCGCGAATTCTTCATGATGTTCGACACCAGCCCAGGAGTCGGCCTTCGGGCCGTCCCCGGTGAACGGATCGTCGAAAAGGCCGAGGCGGAACTTGACGGAAAGGACCTCACGGACGCGCCTGTCGATGGTCTCCATCGGGACGAGGCCCTTGGAGATGGCCTCACGAAGCGGTTTGACGAAGGTCTCTGGCATCTTGAAGTTCGTGCGGACGTTCAGCCCCGCTTCCATCACCTTGGCGGCGACTTCGGCCATGTCTGCGGCGACCTCGTGCTTGCTCATGACATATTCTACGGCCTCGCTGTCGCTGACCACATAGCCGTTGAACCCGTAAGTGTTGCGCAGAAGGTCCGTGAGGAAGTACTTCGATGCCGTCACGGGTTCCCCGTTCCAGTCGTTGTAGCTGCTCATGACCTCCATAGGATGCGTCCGTCCTATCACCTTTGCAAAGGGATAGAGGTAT
>JAEEIQ010000028.1 GCA_016281435.1 Bacteroidales bacterium | reverse complement strand
GATGATCAAGAACACTCCCGGTATGCCGGAAAGGGCCAAGGAGGAGATTCTGAAAAAGGGAACGCTCCAGTCGGACGAGATGTTCTTTGTGCATCATACCAGTCGTGGAGATAAAGAGCTTTACGAGGAGTTGGAGTCGCGGGGAACCAAGCGGTACATGGGATTGGCTACGGTCCTTTATGACCTGCTGGTTCATGGCGTTATTCTTCCTATCGACGAGATTGAGACGAGTATTCACTACGAGTTACTGTCTTATTTCATCAAGGTGTTCCTGGTGAATAGCAAACGGGGCGGACAGTTGGTTGTCTCTACGCACGACATCAACCTGCTGGATGAGGATTATATCCGGAGGGATGTGATCTGGTTCACGGATAAGAATGACGCTGGTGAGACCCGGCTGGTGAGGCTGTCAACCCTTGGACTGCACAAGACGTTATCGGTTTATAACGCGTACAGGCAGGAGAAACTCGTGGATCTCCCGTTCCTGGATAGCATTTATATGGATATGGATGAGTACTATGAGCAGGAGAACGGTGAGTAGAAGAGCTCGAAAGAGCATCGCCATCATTGGCGAGGGGCTGACGGAGTACCGTTATGTGGACGATCTCCGTACGACGGAGCGATATAGATTCAGTCTTGTGCCCGGCATCCCGAAACATTCGGACATTGATGATATCGTCAGGCTCGCCCGAGAACGCGTGAGTGCCGGGTATGACTATGTGCTTTGCCTTATTGATATGGATGTGATTGAAGGGAACCGCGACAAGATGGAGCATTACCGTGCTCTGAAGAATGACAATCCCAAAATCATCTTTGTGGAGTCCAGCCCTTGCACGGAGTATTGGTTTCTGATGCATTTTATGCCGGGTCCGTCGAGTAAGGAGTATGCCAACTACGATGCAGTGGCCCAAGAACTCAAGAAACATATTCCCAACTATGACAAGACGGAGGTTTTCTTCAATAAAACGCATATCTACAGGGTACTGAAAGAGAAGGGTGATATGGTGCGAGCCATTGGCCTTTCGCAAGAACTGGATGAGTTGCGTGCCAAGGCCCCGGAAGTGTATAAATCTTATTCACAGATGTATAAGCTATTTGATATAATTGAGGAAATAATAAACTTATAACATACTATGTCTGAAAGAAAACGCATTTACCTCTGCCTTGCTCACATGAGCGAGGCGGGTATGGAGCAGAAGTATATAAAAGAGGCGTTTGATACCAACTGGGTCGTGCCGCGTAAGCCTCCGATAAACTACGTCTATTAGGGCTACTCGGGAGTGGCTACCTTTGCATCAAAGACTAAGAGCCATAATGACAAAGGGAGATGTTGTCCAGGTGATAGCATATTTGCCACCGAACAAAGAATAAAAGAGAATAAAGAGCCCACTTTGGGGAATCGTCCGGAGCAGTTTATCGGACGGGATAGGATGATTAATCAGTTTTTGGCGGGGTTGCGATGAATGTCGCCGGAGATCACGGAATCCCCGTGCCGGATTATGTGGATTAAGGATGACCTATGAAAGCAGGTGAACTTATAGAGAAGCTTTCCCGGGTGTCTCCAGATACGGAGATTATCGGCGGGACTTGGAACGGCCGGGTGGATACGTATACCGTGCTGGATGAGTATCATGTGTTTCCGTTCGATGCGGTGTCGGCAGATTTCTTCGGCACGCCCGGGGCGTTTGATGAGAAACTGCTGGGTGTCCGGTCCAAGGATGTGGTTTATCTCGGATCCCTGTTTGATCATTCGAACGGACAAGTAGTCTCGGACCGCCGTTTCCTCTGGCGTCTGGCCGCCATCTCGCGGCAGCATCGTTCCTCCCAGTGGAAGAAGGACCGCATCTATCGTCTTATCCAGGAGTTTGACACTCGTTAACCCGGTATGAAGGACATCTTTATCTCTGAAATCCTCATTTAAAATCATTGAGATTATGACTAATACTGATAATAAATTACCGGGATTAAGAGGATGGCTCTCGAAAGATCCGGGTGGAGAAGTGTTCTTTCACTACCAACAACCAAGGTAGCGTTCCATCCAGTGTGTCTGGAGTAGGGTCTGCAATCACCGGGAATCTCATATTCTTGTTATGAACTGTTCGGGCCAGCAACCTCAACGAGGTGCTGGCCCGAATCGTGTCTACTGGATGGGAATCGGTCGTGCTCCCTTGAGTTTGTAGATATGGCTTTCATATTTCCAGCGCCATACTACAATGTTGAAATCCAGATTGTGTTCTTTTGAAAGATCTCTTAGCTTTGTTACAATGTTCCCAAAACGAAGACCATTCACGGGACCGCTATTCATCATTGAATCCCAAAGCTTTTGGCTGATAAGCATACTCTGGGCAAATTCATTAGCTTCACGTTCTTTGGGTGAGTCGGTAGAATAGGGCTCTCCGGAAACAAAGACTTCTTTTTCTTCTCCATACATATGCTTTTCAATGTGCCCCAGTTCATGTAGCACATTGAAAATGAGTCTGCTCATATCGTTGTACCGATGGGTGGTGATGATGGCGGGGTAATCACCCATATCCATAGACGCCGCATCAATGGGCGTTTTCTCTAATTTGGGAACAACAGAATAAGCAATGCAGTACTGATTTAGAAGTTGTTTGATTTCAGCTTCTTTCAGTCCTCCTTCGTGTGCTCTTTGCGCAATGGCTTGTGCAGCAAACTTGGCATTGCCATCTGTGAATCGACCATTGGGCTTATTGTCACGAGATGCAATATAGGCAAGAGTCAGCCAGGTAGTCTGGTTCTTCTCGTCTATCTCATATTTGTCAC
Organism: Bacteroidales bacterium; assembly: GCA_016281435.1. The sequence continues at coordinate 33,048 of JAEEIQ010000028.1, read as the reverse complement.
TCTTCTTAAAGCTGATGCTCCGTTGCTGTGCGAATCCCTGGCTTCTAATGTCAAGGGGCTCAAAACCAAGGTTCTGTTTCAGAATCTCAAGCTTTTCTTGAATGTACAAAGTGGCGCTTATCTTTAAGCGCTTGTAAAGTTCGCTGAGATTCAAAATGCTGGAAAGCATACTCTCAGCATTGATGGCTGCTTTCTCTTTCTCATCACGAACGGCAATAGACTTTACATCTTTGTCATATTGCGTTTGCAGTCGCATCCAGAAATCGGCGGGGATTTCTAATGCTTCTTCCAATTTTTGGGCGATGGATGCTGTGATGTTCTCTCCCTTCAGCAGCCGGGACAGGTTGGACGGTTGCATTCCCATCCGCTCGGCAAGCTCCTTCTGGGTCATTCCCCGTGCCTTGAATTCATCTTTGATGATTTCGGCGGGATGAACGGCCCTGAAAGGGGTGGAGTGTGTTTCATTTGTCGCCATAATGTTCATTAATTTCAATTAACTTGATCCGAATTCCGCCATCGAATTCTTCGAAGATCAATCTGTATTTAGTGTTGTAACCGATTCTCACACTGCTTTGTCCGCTCCGGTCGTACTTGAGCTTTTCGTAGTGCAAGGATTTGAAGTAAACGAGTTCAGATGTGTTATGGGCGATACGGAGCAGATCCATAACCTTATCCAAATCCCGCCAGAAGGAAGCGTTCCCTTTTAGCTTGCGGTAACGCTTGTCGTTGCATTTGTGTTTTATAATGAGGGCCTCGAGTTCAGCATCTTCATACTCGATGACCAATGTTTTCTCTTCCATGTCTGCAAATATAATGCAAAATTATCAAAAATGATAATTATTTCACCATTTTCCTGTAAAGGACAGCGTGCGGCTGGTGGTGCAGATTTTGGCGATGGGCCGGCAGCTGGTGATTTCGCTGGTGATGGTGTACCTGGTGCCGAATGCGGTGCTGGCGCACTGGATCTATCTGATTGTGGTGGCGCTGGTGCTGGCGGGGGCGTATGTGGTGTTCATGAAGAAGTATTATCATTTGCATGAGGAGTATCTGGCGGGGCTGAAGAAGTAGAACTATGAAGATTACACAAGCTATTCTGGATAATTTGACCGCCCGGGCTCAGGCCTCGCCGCGGCTTCGGATGAACTTGGACCTGCGGAATTCCCCGGAGGACGGCTCCCAGCGGATGCTGAATGCCATCGAGCCGGGGACGTCGCTACCCATCCATCGACACATGAAATCCTCCGAGACGGTGGTGTGCCTGCGCGGGCACCTGCGCGAGGTGTTTTACAACGAGGCGGGCGAGGTGACGGAGGTTATCGACCTTCAGCCTGGCGGCGAGTGCGTGGCGCTTTGCATCCCCATCGGCCAGTGGCATGGCGTTGAGGTCCTGGAAAGCGGCACGGTAATCCTGGAGTGCAAGGACGGGCCGTATGAGCCGTTGGGGGAGGGGGATGTGATGAAAATCAAATAAACAAGTTGTCTTTAATCGGAGGCTTGCGTTAATTCTGTTAATTCGAATATTCTTCTTTTATTTGCCATCGAACGAAGAATAAAAAAGAATAATAGAAAGAATAAGGTTGAGAAACCCATCGAGGTGGAACTGTTATTCAAGACTGTCTGAGTTGAAAGGGCGTCCTTCGGGATGCCTTTTTCGTATCCGGGCATAACAAAACCTCCGGCTATGACAAAATAAACTAATGAATTTGACGTTTTTTGCGATGTTTGTTACCTTTTCGTGGTAAGTGTTTTTTTACTGAGATATATGTGTATTTGTTTGGCGGTTAGTTATTTTGTTGTATCTTTGCATCGTAAACTAATGTTGCACTGCAAAATAAACTAATACTATTCTGCAAAATAAACTAATGCTAATTAACTAAATTAGACTAGTATGGCAACCATTCAGGAGAAGCAGGCAGAGTCACTGGCCGTTCTCAAAGAATACCAGGATAAACACGGTGAGAATCTGGTTATCCATGGCGCAGATACTCTGGGTCGCTCCCATACGGAGCGGCTGGTAGATAGTGGCTATCTCAAGATGGTCATCAAGGGGTGGTATATCCCTTGCTATCCTGGGAGCGAGGGAGATTCTACTGTGTGGTATGTGTCGTATTGGTATTTTATCGTTGCCTATCTTAACAGTAAGTTCGGTGATAAGTGGTGCCTGTCTCCGGAACTGTCGCTATATTTCTACAGCGGTAAAAGCGTTGTGCCTCAACAACTGATTGTTCGTAGTGATGCCGCAGCCAACAATATCATACAGTTGCCGTTCGGCACGTCGCTCCTAGATATTAAGGCTTCTCTTCCTCCGTCTGTTGAGGTTGAATCCCAATATGGCGTTCACCTATACCCGCTGGCCTATGCGCTATTGATGTCAGGTCCAGACTACTATCGTCGTAATGCGCTGGAAGCGTGGACCTGTTTGGCGTCTTTACGAGACGTTACTCCTGTTGTCACAGCCGCTATTGATGGTGGATATACCTCCCGGGCTGGTCGTGTAGCCGGAGCCCTTCGCTCTATCGGCCGAGATGAAATGGCGGATCAGCTACTATCGATGATGAAACAGGTTGGATATCAGGTCAGGGAGGAGAATCCGTTCGAGGAAAACGTTCGCCTGGAACACTTTGAGCCATCACCATATGCTTCCCGTCTTCGACTGATGTGGATGAAGATGCGTCCGAAAGTGATGTCGGCGATAGATGTCGCTGGGATTCATCCTGTGGCTCAAAACGCGGAGAGCATTCTATCCATGATGGATGCGACCTATATAAAAGATAGTTACAACTCCTTGTCTATCGAGGGCTACAAGATTACGGAAGGCCTGCTGGAGAAGGTAAGAAGCGGTAACTGGAACCCCAAGAATGATGATGCGGACAAGGAACGCAAGAATGCCTTGGCGGCTCGCGGTTACTACCAGGCCTACCAACTAATGAAACAGTCTGTAGCAGATGCTCTTGCTGGACAGGATCCGGCCCAGATGTATGTCAAGAGTCATCAAAGTTGGCACTTCCAGTTGTTTGAGCCCTGCATCCGTGCCGGCATCATCAAGGCTTCTGACCTCGTGGGATATCGTACGCATCAGGTGTATATACGGAATTCGATGCACGTGCCGCTCAATCCGGATGCGGTACTGGATGCTATGACAGCACTGTCGACCCTGATGCAGGAAGATCCGGATGCTTTTGTCCGAGCAGTCCTGGGACATTTCTTCTTTGTTTACATCCATCCGTATATGGACGGCAACGGACGTACGGCTCGCTTCACAATGAACAGCCAATTGGTGACGGGTGGTTATCCCTGGATTGTCGTTCCGGTGGAGCGTCGTGATGAATATATGGCCAGTCTGGAAAAGGCAAGCGTTGAGGAGGATATCGAGCCGTTTGTACGCTTTATTATCTCGCTGATTGCGTGATTATGTCCATTATCGACGGTATCAGTACAAATAGCGTTTATCGGCAAGTTTTCTCACGAATTCGAGATATTTTATATATTTGACATCGGACAAAGAATAAAAGAGAATTAGGAATAATATGAAACGCCTGCTTGCATTTTTCGTTGCGCTCGTCGCATTCGCGGTAGCCGCCAACGCCCAGTATTTCACCGGGTTTTCGGTGCGGTCGTACAGGATTTCGTCCGTGCGGCCGACGAGTTTCAGGTCCGTGAATGGGAGCGTGACCGTCACCATCGGCAATACCGCCGACACCCGCACCATGAGCGGGATCACGGCTACGGTCTACCGCAGGGGAGAGCGCTTCGCGCAGGGGACCTGCGAGGACGTGACCTTCTTTCAGGGCACGTATGAGTATGTCCTGAGCGGCCAGGTGTCCCTTGCCGATGGCGTTTCGACCTGGGATGCCATCCTTGCCGCCTTTTCGTTCCATGCGTCGGACTACACGATAGACTTCACGGTCGACATAACCCATCCCGACGGCAGGACGGACCATGTCGTCCGCGCAGGCATGCCCCTGACGCATTATTTACGGCGATAGTGGACCGGTCTTTATATTAGAAAATCAGTTTATAGTATGGAAATGAAGTTTTGCCAGAGTTGCGGGATGCCGCTCACGGATGAGATGAAAGGCACCAATGCCGACGGGAGCCGCAGCGAGGATTATTGCATTTATTGCTACAAGGACGGCGCGTTCACCCGCGACTGCACGATGGACGAGATGATCGATTTCTGCGCGCAGTTCGTGGACGAGGTCAACAAGAACATGCCCAAGCCCATGACGCAGGAGGAGTACAAGCAGATGATGCGCCGGTTCTTCCCGCAGTTGAAGCGCTGGCGGGCGCAGTAAAATCACTCCATGAGCATCCGGCGGAGCTGCGGGACGCTGGCGGCGAAGCGGTAGTCCGCCGACGGGGCCATCGGGCGGTATCCCCAGCCGACGGCGATCGCGTCGATGCCGCCGTTCCGGGCGGTCTGCATGTCCGTTCCGGAGTCCCCGACCAGGACGGCTTCGCTCCGGTCCGCCCCGGCTGCACGCAGCGCCTGCCCGACTATCTCCGGGTCCGGTTTCAGCGGATGTCCTTCGCGGTTTCCAAGTATCGCCGCGAAGGGAATCCCCGGGAAAAACTCCTTGATCAGCAGTTCGGTTCCAGCCTGGAACTTGTTCGATGCCACGGCCATCCTGACCCCGGCGGCGTCAAGATCGCGCACCAGTTCAGGCATCCCGGGGTAGGGGCGCGTATGGCAGTCGATATGGGCAGTGTACCAGTCCTTGAAGTCCGCCAGGGCTGCGTCGAGAAGGCTTTCGTCGCCCCGCTGCGGCTCCGGAAGCGCCTGCTTCACGAGGTTCCGGACTCCGTGCCCGACCATGCGGCGGTACTCGTCGAGCCCGTGCAGAGGGTAGCCGCGCAGTTCCAGCGCATGGTTCACGGCGTCGGCAAGGTCCTCCAGAGTGTCTATCAGCGTCCCGTCAAGGTCGAACAGGACCATCTTGTATCGGTTTTTCATTTCGATGCAAAGATAGCGATTTCCCGGTTATGTGGTTGTATGGTTGCATGGCCCCCAACCTGACAAACACCTGCGCGCTTACCCTCGCCCTGGGGCCGTTCTGGGGCATCTACGGCGCGCAGGTGCCACCAAAAAGTCACGACCTGAGCGCGGCACCTCGTCCTGACGGCTCTCTGACAGAGCTCTCGCGCGCAGGTGTCTTTCACGTTGGTCCTGACGGCTCTCTGACAGAGCTCTCGCGCGCAGGTGTCCTTCACGTTGCGAAGGAAAAGGAGGGGCGGGTCAGAGTTCGCTGACCAATTCTTCGCGGGATTTCCGGACGGAGTGGCGCTCGGAGGGGGCGGCGGCGGGGATGCCGACGGGGAAGAGGGCGACGGGGACCCAGCCCTGCATCGCGGGGAAGAGTTCGGCCATCTTCGCGGGGTCGAAGGATCCGACCCAGGTCGTGCCGAGGCCGAGGTCGGCGGCTTCCAGCATGATGTGCGTGCCGACTATCGCGGCGTCTATCTCGGCGCCGTTCTTGCCGTCGTATTTGCGTACCCAGGCGTCCTCGGGCTTGCAGCCCACGACGAAGACGACGGGCGCGTCGAAGGTGTAAGGCGTCACGTCCTTCAGGGCGGCCAGAGCTTCCTCGGACTGCAGCACCCAGACATGGACGGGCTGCTTGTTCACGGCCGTGGGGGCGAGTCGGGCTGCCTCCAGGATGGCGTCGATGTCGGCCCGGCTGACTGGCCTGCCTTCGAAGCCGCGGCAGGAGTACCGGCTTTCCGCCAGCTTGAGGAACGGATTCTTCTTCAGGGCTAAACCGTGTTCCACTCCGGTGAAAGCGGCCCTTTGGTGGATCTTGCTGATGTCGTTCAGCTTCTTCAGGATGCAATTCTTTTTCTTCATGAGGCAATGGTTTCAAGGGGGTGAATGACTGTCTGCAATGTAACAAAATATTTGTATTTTTGCAAAAAGGACTGAAACATGAGCAATACACCGACGCCCCACATCGGGGCAAGAAAAGACGAAATAGCCGAAACCGTCATCATGGCGGGCGATCCCTTGCGCGCCAAATTCATGGCCGAGAACTTCCTCGAGGACCCGAAACTCTTCAACGAAGTGCGCGGCATGCTGGGCTACACCGGGACCTACAAGGGCAAGCGTGTCAGCGTGATGGGCCACGGGATGGGCATCCCTTCGATAGGCATCTACAGCTACGAACTCTTCAACTTCTATAATGTCAAGACCATCATAAGGATAGGCTCCGCGGGTTCATACGACAAGGACCTGCACCTAGGGGACCTGGTCCTTGCGATGGGCGCATGCACTAACTCCAACTACGGGGCCCAGTACGACCTTCCGGGCACCTTCGCCCCCATAGCCGATTTCGGGCTCCTGCGCAAGGCGGCCGAGGTCTGCGAGCAGAACGGCTGGCGCTTCCGCGTCGGCAACGTCCTCTCGTCCGACGTGTTCTACTCCGACACCCCGCAGGTGGACAAGTGGACCAAGATGGGCGTGTGCGCCGTCGAGATGGAAGCATCCGCCCTGTACATGAACGCCGCCCGCTGCGGCAAGAAGGCCCTTACGATATGCACCATCTCGGACAGCGTCGTCACGGGCGAGGAGACCACTCCCGAAGAGCGCCGCACTACCTTCACGAAGATGATGGAGGTGGCCCTGTCACTAGTCTAGAGCCATGAGCAAGTTTTCCGAGTATATCAAGGGCCTGGTCAACCTGTCCGATCATATAGACCATGAGGGCGCGGCCCTTTCCATCCGCAAGAACATCCCGTTCCGCGGACCCAACGTGATCATCCTTGCCTGCGCCATAGTGATCGCTTCCGTCGGGCTGAACGTCAACTCGATACCGGTGATTATAGGCGCGATGCTCATATCCCCGGTGATGGGTCCCATCCTCGGCTTCGGCTTCGGACTCGGTACGCAGGACAGTTCCCTCGTGCGGGATTCGATGAAGAATTTCGCAGTGATGGTGACGATAAGCATCCTGGCCTCCACGATTTACTTCCTGCTGAGCCCCCTGACCCTGAGCAACCCTTCCGAGCTGCTCGCCCGTACGAAACCCAGCATCTATGATGTCCTGATAGCGCTTTTCGGCGGATTCGCCGGGATGCTGGAGATTTCCCGCAGGGAGAAGGGGACAGTGCTTTCGGGCGTTGCGATCGCGACCGCGCTGATGCCGCCCCTCTGCACGATAGGCTACGGCCTTTCGATCCTTAACTTCCGCTATGTTGCCGGAGCACTGTACCTTTTCATCATCAACAGCATCTTCATCGCCCTGGCCACCTTCCTGACCGTCAAGTACCTGCGATATCCGCTCTTCTCCGAGGAGTCCGGCGTCGGCAGGCGCCTCAAGCCCAGCACCGTGGCCGTGATCCTCGTCATCTTCATCGTGCCGAGCATATTCTCCGCCGTCCGCATAGTGCGGGAGAACCGCTTCAGTATCAATGCCGAACGCGTCGTTTCGGCCCACAAGAGCATAGACAAGGGCTTCATCTACGACTACAAGGTCGACCTGAACGGGAAGTCGCCGCAGCTTGAGATATTCCTCGCCGGCGAGGCCCTGTCCCCGGACGCCCGCGAGCGCATCTTCGCCGATGCGGAGTCCCATGGGATAAAGCGTTCCCAGGTCCTCCTGCATGAGGACGCGGCCAGCACTGCGGACCGCATGTCCGATTCGGAGATTGTCAAGGGCATCTACGAACGCAGCGACCAGCAGATGCGCTCCATGAACGAGACCATCACAGACCTCCAGAAGACCATCGACGGCTACAAGGCACGCGAGATCCCTGCCGAGGACGTCTCCAAGGAGATGTTCGCCCAGTATCCCACGATCACGGACGTCGTCCTTTCGAGGGGATCCTCGATCAGCGCAGAGACGGGGGCCGGGGCCGATCAGGTAGTCGCCATCGTGACAAGTTCCGAGCCCCTGGGGCAGGATGTGATCGAGAGGCTTGAAAGGTGGCTTTGCGTCCGGCTTTCAAGCGAGTCGGTGTTCGTCGTCAACAAGCTCCGGGATTGAGACCGGGATCCCTTTCCAGGGTGCTTTCAGCGGCCCTCGCTATTCTTCTGGCGGCCTCGTGCCGGCCGGAGCCGCTTCGCTTTGCCTTCCTGACGGACTGCCATTATTCCGAAGGGAGCCGCTCGGGCGCGGACCTCGGGGCCTGCATCGCTGATATCAACGGCCTCGCCGGGATAGATTTCGTGCTTTTCGGCGGGGATCTGACGGATTTCGGCTCCGATGCGGAGATCCACGCGGTCAAGGCAATAATCGATTCCCTGCGCCGCGGTCAAGGCAATAATCGATTCCCTGCGCCGGCCATACCGGGTCGTCGCCGGCAACCATGACGCAAAGTGGTCGGAGAGCGGCGGCAATACCTTCAGCCGGGTCTTCGGCTACGACCATTTCTCGTTCCGGAGGAAGGGCTGGCGCGTTCTCGGCTGCAACAGCGGGCCGGACATGCGCATGGCCCCGGCTCTCGTCCCGCGCGAGAGCGTGGAGTGGCTGAAAGGCCTTCGCGGGGCGCGCCGAAGCATCTTCATAAACCATTATCCGCAAGACACTTCGGTGCTGAATTATTCCGAGGTCACGAAGGAACTCCGGCGGCTCGGCGTGCGGCTTGTCATAGGCGGACATGTCCATAACAACCGCTCGGCCAGCTACGACGGGCTGCAGGGCATCCTCTGCCGCTCGACGCTTGCCGACCGCAACAAGGATACGGGCTACAATATCTTCACCGTCAGCCGGGACGGCTCCGTCAGCGTCGCTGAACGCCGCCGGGTGGATGGCGCATTCAGGACGCTCGAACCATGGTGGGAGGGCTCGCTGGAGCCCGCCGGCGGAGCGGTTGAAAAGTCCGCCGCGACCCTGCCCGGAGCCGAAGGAACCGCCTGCCGCACCGCCGCAGAACTCAGCACAGAATCCTCTGCCGGCCCCGTCCGCCAGATCTGGCGAATTCAGGAGAAGGCGAATATCGCTTCAGGCTTTGCCGTGGAAGGGGACAGGGCCTTCTACGCGACGGTGTCCGGCCGCGTGAATGCGGTGCGCCTTGCCGATGGCAAGAGAATATGGAGCAGGGCCTTCCCCGGGCGCATTTTCTCCACTCCGGCAGCTGAAGGCGGGAAACTGGTTTTCGGCTGCGCGGACGGAAATGTCTATTCCCTTGATGCTTCCAATGGCAGGACGCTTTGGACCTTCAAGGCCCGCAAGTCGGTGCTAGGCTCGCCCGTGGTCTTCGGCGGAAAGGCCTTCGTAGGGGCTTCCGACGGCTCTTTCAGGGCCCTGGACCTTCGGGACGGAAGCCTTGCCTGGTCGTTCGACTCCGTGGAGGGTTTCGTGGAATGCCGGCCCTGGGTAGATTCCTCGCAGGTGGTCTTCGGAGCCTGGGACGGGAAACTGTATTCCCTTTCGCCGGCCGACGGCACCCTTCAATGGATTTGGAAAACCCCGCGCGGAGCCAACAGGATGTATTCTCCGGCGGCCTGCTGGCCCGTGAAGGCGGCCGGACGCATATTCGTCGCCGTGCCGGACAGGAAAGTCTATGCGCTGGATGCCGGGAGCGGGACGGTCCTTTTTAGCGTCGACGGCGGCCGCGAGTCGGTCGGCCTTTCCGCCGACGGCAGCCGTGTCTATGCCAAGACCATGTTCCATCATACCTACGCCCTGGCTGCAGATGTCCCGGTGCCGTCGGAAGGGGAGACTCCGGAAGAGCTTTGGAGGGTCGAAAATCTCGCTGGATACGACATCAGCCCTACCGCCATCGCCGAGGCCGGAGGGATGGCCTTCAACTGCAGCGCGCGGGGGAATCTGACCGCCCTGGACGCGCTGGACGGTTCGCTCCTCTGGACCGTCCGGGTCTCGACGGCCCTTCTTAACCCCGTCACGGCATACGAAAAAGGCGGGGATGTCGAAATCCTCGCCTCTTCGATGGACGGCGCCGTCTGTCTTCTCAGAGTTCCTATCCCAGGAAGGAAATAAGCACGCCCGCGGCCACGGCGGATCCTATCACGCCGGAGATGTTCGAAGCCATGCAGTAGTTGAGGACATGGTTCTTCGGGTCGTATTTCGTGCTGATCCCGTTGCAGACGCGGCTGGCCATGGGAACGGCCGACAGGCCCGTGGCGCCGATGAGCGGGTTGATCTTCTTCTTGGCAACGAGGTTCCAGACCTTGACCATGCAGATGCCGCTGGCTATGCTGAGCGCGAAAGCGAGGAAGCCGCCCACGACGATTCCGAGGGTCTGCAGGTTGAGGAAGGCGTCAGCCGTCATCGTGGCTCCGACGCAGAGGCCGAGGAACACCGTGGCCGCGTTCATCAGGCCGTTGCTGGCGACCTGGAAGAGGCGCGAGGTGTCCGAACCTATCTCCTTGACGAGGTTGCCGAACATCAGCATGCCGATGAGGGGCACTGCGGTCGGGACGAAGATAGCGACTATAGTGGTCACCGCGATTGGGAAGATGATCTTCACGGCGCGCATGTTCTTGATCTCCATCTTCTCGGGATAGAGCTTGTCCTGCTCTTTCATGTTGATCATCAGCTCTTTCTTCGTGCAGAGCAGCTTGACGACCAGGGGTATGATCACGGGCACCAGGGCCATGTAGCTGTAGGCCGCGATCGCGATGGGGCCGAGCAGGTGCGGGGCGAGCTTGATGGTCGTGAAGATGGCCGTGGGGCCGTCCGCTCCGCCGATGATTCCGAGGGAACCGGCTTCCTGCGGGGTGAACCCGAGGGCAAGGGAGGCCAGCAGCACGGCGAAGATGCCGAACTGGGCCGCAGCCCCGAAGATCGCGAGCTTGAGGTTGCGCAGCATCGGGCCGAAGTCCGTCAGCGCGCCCACGCCCATGAAGATCACCGGAGGCAGGAGGCCCGTCTTTATCAGGCTGTAGTACAAGAAGTTCATTATGCCGAACTCGTGCGCTATCTTGTGCAGGGGCATGTCCCAGATGTTGGCCATGGTCCCGTCCGCAAGGGGCACGAGGCCTTCGGAGTTGGCCTGGATGACGCCCATGTCGCCGCCGGGGAAGTTCGCGATCAGCACGCCGAAACCTATGGGCACGAGCAGCAGGGGCTCGTACTTCTTCACGATGCCGAGGTACAGGAGCAGGAACGCGATGAGGTACATCAGCAGGAATGCCGGGTCCTCCACGAGATTGCTGATGGCGGTCATGTCGTAGAGCCGCCTCAATGTTTCACCGAATCCTCCCATGGCTTATTTGTTGGGTGCGAATTTCATGATCACGTCGTCTTCCTCGACCGAGTCGCCGTTGGAGGCGAGTATGGCCGTGATGACTCCGTCCTTGTCGGCGCAGACCGCGTTCTGGATCTTCATGGCTTCGATGTAGCAGAGGGTGTCGCCTTTCTTCACGGCGTCGCCGACCTTGCGGGCTGTCTCCTGGGGGTCTTTCGTGAGGAAGAACTTGCCCGAGAGCGGCGCGGGGACGGGTTCGCCTTCTCCCGCGGGAGCCGCGGCCGCCTGGGATGCCGCAGGGACGGCGTCACCGTAGGCGATGTCGAGCTTGAAGGTCTTGCCGCCGAGGTTGACCGTGATGACGGAGGGCGCGGAAGCGGGGGACGCCTTCGCAGCCTTCCTCTTTTCGAGGTCCTTTTCAAACTCGGCCTTGGCCTTGCCGCTGCGGAAGTTCTCGTACTGCTCCGGGTGCATGGCGTATTCGAAGAGTTCTTCGTCGTCTTCGCCGGTGTCCCAGCCCTTTTCCTTCATCTTCGCGCGGTATTCGTCGAGGCAGTCGGGGTAGTTCAGCTGCGGGTCTCCGTCGAGGAACTTGCGTCCCTGGGACTCGGCCAGGGCTCGGATTTCTTCATCGACGGGGGCGGGGAGCCTTCCGGCCTTGCCGAGCACCATGTCCCAGATCGTGTCGGGGAAGATCTCCCAGCGCTTCTTGCCCTTTTCCATGAGAATCACGTTCATCAGGGCGAGGTTCTTGACGTACTGCGAGAACGGAGTGACGAGGCAGGGGTAGCCGACCTTGGGCCATACGTAGGCCACTTCGTCGAAGAGCTTTATGAGGAGCTGGTCGGTCGTCAGCGGCTGCTGGCCGTTCTTTTCCTTCCACTTGTTGAGGGTCGCGAGGTTGTCTTCGAGGTCCGTCATGAGGGACCCCATCATGCCTCCGGGCAGGCCCGGCTTGATCAGCAGGGAGTTGTCTATCCTGTTGAGCGGAGGGCAGTAGTAGCCGAGGAAGTCATCCATCATGGCCTGGATCTTCGTGCGTACTTCCATGTAGGCTTCCATGTTGATGTCCTTGACTTCGAATCCGGCGTCGCGGAGCATTTCCTGCACGGCTATGATGTCGGCGTGGCCCGTGCCCCAGGAGAGGGGAGAGACCGCGGTGTCGATGTAGTCGCAGCCGTTCTGGCAGACTTCGAGGATCGAGGCCATGCTGAAGCCGGGGCCCGCGTGGGAGTGGTACTGGACCACGATGTCCTTCTTCAGTGCCTTGATGCCGGCGACTATCTTGCCGAGGGTGGCGGGACGGCCGATGCCGGCCATGTCCTTGAGGCATATCTCGTCCGCTCCGGCGTCGATGAACTGCTTGGCCAGCCCGACATAGTAGTCGACTGTATGGACGGGGGAGTGGGTGATGCACAGGGCTGCCTGCGCGATCATGCCCGCTTCCTTGGCGTATCCTATGGAAGGGATCACGTTGCGGGGGTCGTTCAGTCCGCAGAAGATGCGGGTGATGTCCGTGCCCTGGGCCTTCTTTACCTTATAGAAGAGCTTGCGCAGGTCCTTGGCGCAGGGACTCATCCTGAGGCCGTTCAGCGCCCTGTCGAGCATGTGGGTCTGGATCCCGGCTTCGTGGAAGGGCTTCGTCCACTGCCGGACGCTTATGTTCGGGTTCTCTCCGTAGAGAAGGTTGACCTGCTCGAAGCCGCCGCCGTTGGTTTCGACGCGGTCGAAGCATCCCATCCTGATGATTGCGGGGGCAATGTCCACGAGCTGATCCACCCGCGGCTGGTACTTGCCTGCGCTCTGCCACATGTCCCTGAAGACAAGGCTGAATTTGACTGTTTTACCCATTATCTGATCCTCGTGATTTTAGCGATTTGTCCTTTTCCGGCCGTAAGCTGGGCCACTGCCGCCGCGAGCACGGAGCGCTCTTCCGCGGATACGTCTTCCCCTTCCGCGGAGCGGACGGGTCTGGCTTCTTCGGGGGCTATCTTGTTGACTATGGCTACGAGCAGCCGGCTTCCATAAATGACGATAAGCAGGATGGCGAATACGGTGAGCATCCCCACTACCATCAGGAGTAGTCCGATTTGCATGGTTTTACGGTTTTAAAAAACGAACAAAATCGTTCAAAGTTACGAAACTTTTTCCGTAAAAACAATGCTAAAACGCCGCCGGAAGCATCTTTTTGAGGTAATTTTCCCAATCGGCGGCCGAAGCGTTCCCTTCGGAGGCGAGGACCTGGGCCGAGGAGGCGGAAAAGACGAGGGTGTTGATGCGCCTTCGCGGCGCGGAGACTATGGCCGACATCCCGGGAAGTTCTTCCGGAGTCCCGAACATGCGTGGCTTGTAGCTGAGCGCCGCCCCTATGGGCCTGGGGTCTTTCGCGACGTCGGCAGGGTGCACGCCCCAGACGCCGAGAAGGCCCTTCGAGGCCGTCCTGGTGCAGATCTGGGGGTGGTTGATTCCGGTGACGAAGCGGACCTTCCGGCTGGCGCTGGCGCTGACCCTGGCCCAGCGGCTGCCGTCCCGGACGTCGATGCGAAGGGTCAGGTCTACGGGACCGTCGGAGAGCATGACTCCGCGGGAGGTGATCTCGGCGAAGCAGCCCCTCCGGGTGCGGCCGGCTTTCGCGATGCGTCCCTGCGTGGCCACGGGCCTTATGGTTTCGGAGCCGTCGCGCAGCGCCACGCCGCCGAGGCCCACGGTCTTTCCGACGTAGTATTCGTCAGAACCGGCGTCTTCCGCGGCCTGCTGCGCTTCCGTAGGGTACCAGCCGTATGGGGCCAGTTCGAGCCCGTCTTTCCTTTTATTATATACGTCGATCGCCCCGCTGTCGTTGAAGTACAGGCGGAGGGCCATCTGGAGGTTCTCCACGGCCGGTCCGTGGTGCCCGAGGGTCTTGTAGGACGCGCCCTGCTCCGATCTGGCGGAGGGAATCTGTACCTTGTCTTTCTTGAAGAAGAGGCTGCAGTCCGTCTGGGCTGCGGCGGAGAGGTTTATCGCAAGAGCCGCGAGGGCTGGGAGAATCCTGAAAATTTCCATATCCAAATATACGGGTTTTTATTTATTTTTGCATTGATGAAAAAGAAGATAGCAGTTCTCACGGGGGCGGGCGTCAGTGCGGAGTCCGGCCTCGGCACCTACAGGGACAACGGCGGCCTGTGGGATAATTACGACCCCATGGAGGTCGCTTCGATACAAGGATGGTACACCAACCGGAAGCTCGTGCTGGATTTCTACAACATGCAGCGGGCGAAGCTGCGCGACTGCTCCCCGAACGAGGCGCACAGGCTTATCGCCTCGCTCCAGAAGGATTACGACGTCACCGTGATCACCCAGAACGTGGACAATCTCCACGAGAGGGCGGGCAGCAGCCTCGTGATCCATCTGCACGGGGAGGCCACGAAGGTACGTCCGGAGAACACCTGCAACGAGGAGGACGGCTTCTCGGAAAGGTCGGTCATGGACATAGGCTACGAGGCAGTCAATCTCGGGGACAAGGGGCCGAACGGGGTCCAGCTCCGCCCGCACATAGTCTTTTTCGGGGAGGCTGTGCCGAAGATGGAAAGGGCCGTCAACATAGTCTCGCAGGCGGACATAGTCCTTATCGTGGGCACTTCACTGCAGGTTTATCCCGCTGCCGGCCTTTATCGTTATGCGCCGGAAGGGGCGAAGATTTTCGTGATCGACCCCAAGGATTGCCCCATCCGCGACCCGAGGGTGCGGCACATCCGCGACGTGGCCACTTCGGGCATGCGGGAATTTATTTCCCTTCTGTGACTTGCAAATCAAAAAAATCTTCCTACCTTTGCGGTCCGCAAAGAAAAAGGGGGTGATAAAAGAATGATTATTGTACCTGTAAAAGAGAACGAGAATATCGAGAGGGCTCTCAAGAAATTCAAGAGGAAATTCGAGAAGACCGGTGCCGTACGCGAGCTCCGCTCCCGCAAGAACTTCGAAAAGCCTTCCGTGAAGAAGCGTGCAGCCAGGATGAAGGCCATCTACGTCCAGCATCTCAGGCTCGAGGAAGAGCAGTAATCTCAATCGTCTTTAAGCCCGAAGAATCGGGTACGGACCCAATATTCGAAAACAGGGTCCAGGAACTGGGGCTCATCATGTTCGTCGAACGTGATGAGTTCTTTTTTGCACAGCGCGTCCTTGAGGCGGCGCACGTTGGCCGAGGAGTTGAGGCCGTACTGCTTGATCACGGCGGCGGAGCTGAATTTGGTGTGCCCGTCCACGATTGCGCGCAGGAGCCGCACCTGGAAGGTCGTCAGGTCGTTCATCCATGCCGTGAAGCGGGGTTCGTGGATGGCCAGCAGGCGCTCCAGGGCGTCAACCAGCGTGGGCTCCATTATGTATCCCTTCGATAGGGCGTCGCAGATCGAGCAGAAGTGGTTGATGTACCAGATGTTGCCCTTGAAGAGCCGGTTCACGCCGATCAGCAGTTCCCTGTCGATGACCTTTCCGCCGGCGAGGAAACCGCGTACGATGTGCTCTATAAGGGATTTGTCGTCGATGCGGAGCAGCTGGACCCTTTCGACCAGCCTGTGGAAGCGGCCGTGGACTTCGAAGATGTCCTTCATCGCGTTGACGCAGGAGCCGGAGAAGATGAAGCGGCACTTGCGCCTCCTCTCGTCGGGCATCGAGCGCATCGTCTCTTCCAGCTTGCGGCATACGCCGTCGCCGTCTTCGGTCAGCATTATGTTCTGGAATTCGCGGATTATGACGACGAGCGGCTCGCCCCTTTCTTCGGCTATCTTCCAGGGAAGGGCAAGGGCGGCTCGTATGTCTTCGTCCCTCGGATCGTCGTCAGCCGAAAGGGGCCTTCCGCCCATCTCGAAAAGGGCATCGTCGAAATGGAAGCAGGTGCCTTCCAGGTGCCTTTCCACGAGGGCCTTGAACTCGTCGGGGGAGGAAGCTGAGGTGCGCAGGACCGTGCAGCAGAGCTCCAGCAGGAAGTCTTCTACGCTGCGCAGGGGCAGCAGGCTCATTTCAGCAACCCCGAACAGCGATCCGCCGAGGCGCATGTTCATCAGCGTGTGCTGGATAAGGGACTTCTGCCCGGTGCGGGGCGGTTCGTACATGACCACGTTCTCGCCCTGCGACAGGAGGTTCGAGAGTATCTGGGATTCGTTCCTGCGGCCGACGAAATTCTTGCCGGTGACGTATTTGTGGTAAATGTAGGCTCCTTCCATTGGATGTAACAAATTTGTTCCAAATACAAAAATAGGAAACGCCTTCCTTTTTCGCAAATTGAAATGCGTTTTTCGCTTTAAAGTATTCTCCATGCGGGAAATTCTTCCGATAATTGCAGTATGAAGATAAGGTTCATGGCATCCTTCGCTCTTGCCGCGCTGCTTCTTTCTGGCTGCGGCGGGGACGACCCGGCAAAGCCGGAAAGGCCTTCAGTCCCCGGGACGGAAACGGACACCCCGGGGAAGCCGGAGACTCCGGCGGAAACCGGCGTCAAAGTGGCCTCAGTGACTGATTTAAAGGCTCTCGGGACCCTGAAGCCCGGAGCCGTGGTGGTCTGGAAAAACGGCACTTACAAAAATGTTACATTGGACCTGAACTGCTCCGGGACGGCCTCGGCGCCTGTCGTGATCAAGGCGGAGACTCCGGGCCGGGTGATTTTCCAGGGGGCTTCTTCCTTAACCCTTCGGGGCTCATACACCGAGGTCAGTGGTTTCATATTTGAAAGCATGGATCGCAGCGGGGGAGCCGATGTGGTGCGTTTCGAAAAGACGTCCTCTTTCTGCAAGGTAAGCGACTGCCTTCTCGACGGCTCCTCGACGGCGGAGGACGCTTCGGCGACTTCCAAGTGGGTCCGGATGTACGGCACGGACAACGAATTCAGCGGCTGCACCCTCCGGGACAAGAAGGATCTCGGGGTGACGCTGGAACTTTTCCCCGAAGGAAAGCCCCTCCGGCACAAGGTGCTCCGCAATGTCTTCTACCATCCCGTGGGGCATTTCAGCAGCGGCTACAGCGGCATAAACGGACAGGAGATAATCCGCATCGGGACCAGCCAGGTCAGCATGCAGGAGGCTTTCTGCGAGGTGGCCGGGAACGTTTTCCTCGAGTGCGTCGGGGAGAACGGCGAAATAGTTTCCAACAAGAGCTGCCGCAACAGCTACACCGGCAACGTGTTCGAGTACTGCTGGGGGGCGCTTACCCTCCGCCACGGCAACGGCTGCACCGTCAGCGGGAACTACTTCCGCGGGGGCAAGTCCGTCTATGAAGGGGGAGTGCGGGTCATAGGCGAGGACCACGTCGTCAGCGGGAACTATTTCCGGGACCTCAGCGGCTCCGGCGCCCGATCGGCCCTCAGCATCATGCAGGGCGTGGAGAATCCCGAGCTGCACGAGTATTTCCAGGTGAAGAACCTGAAGGTCGAGAACAATACCTTTTTGAACTGCAAATATTCCATCTATATCAACCTCGCCGGCGGTTCCGGGGACAGGGCCACGACCCTTCCCGCGACAGGGGTCACCTTCACCGGGAATACCGTGTCCTGCTCTTCTTCCTCGGCTTATACGGTTTACATGCTGAAACCGGAATCAGGCGGAATCACCTGGGAGGGGAACCGCATCTGGGGCGGCCGTCAGTATGGCACGTCCCTCGAGACCCTTTCCGCCGCTCCGACCATGCCGGTTTTCGACTCGAAAGTCAACGCGATCAAGGCTGCGGCGGGAGTGAGCTGGGAAAGGGAAAACGCGTCGGAAAATTAGCGCAAATAGTTGCGTATGACGGATTTTTTCCCTATTTTTGCAGTCCGAAATTTTTAGATAACCGCTAAGCCATTGACAAAGAGCCGTTTGGAGAACGGACGCTTACGGTTGAAACTTTTAATAAGTTTTTTATGTACGCAATCGTTGACATTGCAGGCCAGCAGTTCAAGGTAGAAGCTGGAAAAGAAATCTTTTGCAACCGTCTTCCGGAAGCAAACGGTGCCGCCGTGGAGTTTGACAAGGTCCTCCTTCTCGACAACGAAGGAAAGGTCCAGGTCGGCGCTCCCTATGTGAAGGGCGCTGTGGTGAAAGCCACCGTCCTCGATGACAATGCCAAGGCTGACAAAGTCCTGGTCTTCAAGAAGATCCGCCGCAAGGGCTTCCAGAAGCTCAACGGCCATCGTCAGAAACTCACCAAGATCCGTATCGACGCGATCGCTTAACTTTTAAAAGAACTTTAGTTATGGCACATAAGAAAGGTCAGTCAAGTTCCAAGAACGGACGTGAGTCGCACAGCAAGAGGCTCGGACTCAAGAAATTCGGCGGTGAGGTCGTGAAGGCCGGCAACATCATAGTCCGCCAGAGGGGCACCGTGCACAATCCCGACCGCAACGTCGGAATGGGCAAGGACCACACTCTCTATGCCCTCGTGGACGGAACCGTGAAGTTCACCCGCAAGAAAGCGGACAAATCCTATGTATCCGTCGTTCCTTTCGAGAACTGATTATACAAGGAGTAAAGGTATGAAGGACTTGCACTTCCCACAGAGTGTGCAGGTCCTTTTTTCAAATAAATGAGATTATGCTTACGCTGAAAATGCTCAGGGACGACCCGCAGGGCGTGGTCGCCAGATTGAAGATCAAGAATTTCGACGCGGCTCCCGTGGTGGAGAAGGTGCTGGAGCTCGATTCCCGCCGCCGCGCATGCCAGACTGAGAGCGACGCCCTTCTCGCCTCCCAGAAGCAGAAAGCGGCCATGATAGGTGCTCTCCTGCGCGAAGGACGCAAGGAAGAGGCCGAGGCCGTAAAGGCCGAAGTGGCTGCCCTGAAGGAGAAATCCACGGCCCTCCTTGCCGAAGGAGACGCCGCCGCGAAGGACATGGAGGCCGCGCTCGTGCTGCTTCCGAACCTTCCCTGCAGCCTTGTCGCGCCCGGCAAGGGAGCGGAGGACAACGAGGTCGTCAAGATGGGCGGTCCCGAGGTGAACCTGCCCGAAGGCGCGCTACCGCACTGGGACCTGGCGAAGAAATACGACATCATAGACTTCGATCTCGGCGTGAAGATTACCGGGGCCGGATTCCCTGTCTATAAAGGAAAGGGTGCGAAGCTGCAGCGCGCGCTTATAAACTTCTTCCTCGACTGCAACACCGCCGCCGGATATCGTGAGGTCGAACCTCCCGTGGTCGTCAACGCCGCTTCCGGTTTCGGCACCGGCCAGCTTCCCGACAAGGAGGCCCAGATGTATTATGTCGGTCTCGACGATTTCTATCTTGTACCGACCGCAGAGGTGCCTGTGACCAATATTTTCCGCGACGTGATACTCTCCGACGGGGATTTCCCGCAGAAACTTACCGCATACACTCCCTGCTTCCGTCGCGAAGCCGGGTCCTATGGCAAGGACGTGCGCGGTCTGAACCGCCTGCATCAGTTCGACAAGGTCGAGATAGTCCGCGTCGAAAAGCCCGAGGCCAGCTATGCCGCCCTCGACGAGATGGTAGCCCACGTGGAGAGCCTTGTGAACAAGCTCGGCCTGAAGTACAGGATCCTGCGCCTCTGCGGCGGGGACATGTCCTTCACCTCCGCGATCACCTATGACTTCGAGCTCTGGTCCGCAGCCCAGCAGCGCTGGCTGGAGATTTCGTCCGTGTCGAACTTCGAGAGCTACCAGGCAAACCGCCTGCATCTCCGCTACAAGGATGAGAACGGCAAGACCGCTCTCTGCCACACCCTGAACGGAAGCTCCCTCGCACTGCCGCGCGTCGTGGCCGCCCTCCTCGAGGACAACCAGACTCCCGACGGCATCATTATCCCCGAGATTCTGCGTCCGTACACAGGATTCGACAGGATTGATTAAGGATTGCACCATACTCGGCATCGACCCCGGAACCAATCTTTTGGGTTTCGGGGTCGTGTCCGTATCCGGGGGAAAGCCGCATTACGTCGATATGGGGGTCTTCGATCTCCGCAAGATAGGCGATCCTTTCGAAAAGCTGGCGAACATCAATGCCGGGGTGGAGGAGCTCATAGCAGTCCATAAGCCGGACCATCTTGCCGTCGAATCCCCGTTCTACGGCAAGAACGCCCAGGTCATCCTGAAGCTCGGCCGTGCGCAGGGTGCGGCCATTATTGCGGCGGCGAAAGCCGGCATCCAGGTGGCGGAATATGCCCCCAGGCGCGCCAAGATCGCGATCTGCGGCAACGGAGCCGCTTCGAAGGAGCAGGTGGCCATGATGGTCGAAAAGACCCTCGGCATCGATATCGACCCGGGGCACCTCGACGCGACCGACGCCCTGGCGATAGCGATGTGCCATTATTATCAGTTGATTTCGCCCCTCGGAGGCACGAAAATTGCAAATTCGTGGGAGATATTCCTGAAGGAAAACCCTGACAGGATATCCCGCAAATAGCATAGGTTTATGAAGATTCTTAAGACGGCGGCACTGGTTCTTGCCTGCCTCTTCCTTTCCGAGTTCCTCCTGCCTGCACAGGGGGGCAATTCCGTCAAACTCAAGCTCGTGGATGAGTCTACCGGCGAGGCGGTCAGCTTCGCCACAGTCTCCCTGCAGGCGACCGGAGCGAAGAAGCCCGCGGCCTATGCCCTCACTTCGGAGGACGGCTCGGCGACGCTTTCCGGCTTCCGCGCAGGGGAGTATGCCCTCAGGGCGGAACTTCTCGGCTATGAGGCTATTGTAAAGGAATTAAAGATTTCCGGCGCCGTGGATCTCGGGGTGCTTAAGATGAAGGTTGACCGGCAGCAGCTGGATGCCGCGACCGTCTCCGCGACAGGCAACGCCATCATAATGAAGAAGGATACGATCGAGTACAACGCCTCTTCATTCAAGACCACTGACAACGATGTGCTCGAGGACCTTCTGAAGAAGCTTCCCGGCGTCGAGATTTCCGAGGACGGGTCGATCACCGTGAACGGAGAGACCGTTTCCAAGATAACGATCGAGGGCAAGACCTTCTTCCTGGACGACCCCCAGCTGGCATCCAAGAACCTGCCCGCGAAGATGGTCAACAAGCTGAAAGTCATACGCAAGAAGTCCGAGCAGGCCGAGTTCACCGGAATCGACGACGGTGAGGAGGAGACCGTGATAGATCTCGGCATCAAACCCGGCATGATGAAGGGCGCCTTCGGCAACATCATGGCCGGAGCCGGCCACGACCTGCCTTCCACGCAGGGGACGGATGGGGATTGGCGCTACCAGGGCGCGGCCTTCGTCGGAAAGTTCACCGACAAGACCCAGATCAGCTTCCTGCTGAACGCCAACAACACCAACAACCGCGGGTTCAATGACCTGTCGGGCAACATGATGGGCAACATGCGCGGCGAAGGCCGCGGCATGGGCGGCGGACAGGGCGGCTGGGGCCGCAGCAACGGCATCCTGACTTCCTACATGGGCGGTGCCAACGGAGCCTGGGACCTCCTCGGGGACAAGATGGACCTCAGCGCCAACTACCTTTACAACTATACCAGCCGCGACATCGAGGAGAGCAGTTTCAAGCGCACTTACCTGCAGGACAGCGACCTCATCTATAATTCCGCCGGCGTAAGCAACACCACTTCCGGCGGCAACCGCTTCGGCATGAGGCTCGAACACAAGTTCTCGGAGAGCACTTCCATCCTCTTCGAGCCCCAACTCAATTTCGGCACAGGCAGCTACTTCCAGAGCAGCAACGACACGACTTACACCGACGACCGCGCCGGCTCGGTCGTCAAGCTCAGCGACGCGCACAGCAACACTTCCGGAGCCAACAAGAATATATCCACGAGCGGATTCTTCCTCTTCCGCCAGCGTCTCGGCATCCCCGGCCGCACCGTTACGGCAATGGCCCGTTACAGTTTCTCGGACAACGACCTTGACGGTCTCAACGAGAACGGCACGCGCGCTTTCGCCCCTGACGGCAGCCTGAGCGGGACTTCCACGGCGGTCGACCAGCGGTTCGAGGCCGAGGAGAAGAACGGCAGCCTGTGGTCCCGTCTCACTTACACCGAACCCCTCGGGGACAACCTCTACCTCGAAGGGAACTACTCTTACAGCTGGAGCCGTTCCACTTCCGAAAAGCAGACCTACAACAACGCCGACGGGTCCATGGATTATACCTATTCCAACGAGATCGTCAACGAGAGCAACACTCAGAACATAGGGGCCAACCTGATGTACCAGAAAGGCTCCAGCAGGGCCCAGATCGGTTTTTCCGCCCAGCCGAACCATACTTACAACAGCACCACGAAGTATAACGGGGTGACCGGCAAGTACGAGCCCCAGGAGTATGATCCGGGCCTGATATGGAACTTCTCGCCGCGCGCGATGGCCTGGTGGGAGTTCAACGAGAACGCCAACGCCCGCATGTTCTATCACGGACGCACCGCCCAGCCCTCCACTTCGAAGCTGATGCCTGTCCCGGACAACAGCAACCCTTTGGACATCAGCTTCGGTAATCCGGGCCTGAAGCCCTATTTCTCTCACGACCTCAGGGGAGAGCTGCGCTACAGCAACAAGCAGAAGTTCTCATCCCTGAACATCCGGATAAACGGCAATTACGTGCAGGATCCCATAGTCAGCACCGTATGGTACGGCAAGGACGGGGCCCAGTACACCATGCCGTTCAACGGCCCCTCGTCCTTCTCCTTCGGCTTCAACGAGTTCGGCAACCTTCCCATCGCGAAGTCCAATTTCTCAATCTCGAACATCACGCGCTTCAACTGGTCACGCTCCGCTTCCTACGTCGGCACGGACATCGACATGAGCACCTACGACACGGACGGGTATTACAAGTTCATGGAGGAGTTCGTCGAAAAATTTGCGGACAAGACTTATTTCGACGCTCATATCGCGGCGAACACGATGACGAACATGACCATCGTCGAGCGCCTGCGCTTCACCTACCGTTCGGACAATCTCGAACTCCAGGTCTCGCCAAGGACGAGGATGAACCGTTCCTGGTACACGATCGCCACCACGGCCTCCAACACGACGACATGGAACAACCAGGTTCGGGGCTCGGTGAACTGGACCGTGGAGCCTGCCGGACTGACCTTCAAATCCGAGCTCAACTACAACTGGTACCGCGGCTACAGCACTCCCCAGCCTTCCGAATTCGTGATGGACGCGGAGATCCAGAAACTTCTCTTCAAAAAGAAGGTTACCCTCGCCGTGAAGGCCTACGACATCTTCGGCCAGTCCAAGAACCTCTCGGTCACGGACAGCGCCAACCTGCATAAGGAGTCCCGCAACAACACTCTCGGGCGCTACATCATGGCCTCCCTGACCTATCGCTTCGGGACCTTCGACAGGTCCAAGATGAAGGGCATGGGCGGTCCCGGCGGCCCCGGCGGACGCGGGCCCGGAGGACCCAGATAATGGACATCACGGAAGAAAAAGTCCGCCTGAGGGCGGAAATGAAGGCCGCCTGGCGGTCCTGGAAGAGCCTTGACGAAGCCGGTGCGGATCCGGAGATTTCCTCCCGCATCAGGACGGAGATCGAGGCTCTGCCTGAATTCCGCTCCGCCCGTACGGTGCTGCTTTACGCTTCGATGCCGGGAGAGCTGCCGACTTCCGGCTGGCTGGAAGCGTGGATCGGCTCCAAAAGACTGGTCCTGCCGCGTGTGTGCGGTAAGGAACTCGAGCTCCGCGAATACTCTCCGGATATGATGGAAAACGGCTACCTGGGCATTCCAGAGCCTTCTTCTGCGTCTCCGCTGGTCAGTCCCGGCGAGGTGGACCTTGCCATAGTGCCGGGCGTCGCTTTCGACGCTGACGGCAGGCGGCTCGGCCACGGCGGTGGCTTCTATGACAGGCTGCTGCCCATCCTTCGTTGCCCCCGCTTCGGGGTGTGCCTCCCTTTCCGCATGGTGGAAAGGGTTCCTTCCGGGGAGATGGACGCACGCGTGGACCGTGTTTTCTTTTAAGCGGAAAATCCCTATCTTTGTAAGTTATGCTGCTGGCAGGAATAATAAAGTCTGTGCTTGTGGGAGCGTGCGTTGCCGCCCCTCCGGGTCCCGCCTGCATGCTCGTGCTGCGCAAGACCCTCGAGGACGGGCGCAGGAAAGGGCTAGCCACGGGTCTCGGCCCCATGCTCGCCGACGTGATCTTTGCGCTTCTGGCCTTCCTGACCTTGCCGTTCATGCGTGATTTCTTCGATGCGAACGGGCGCTGGATCTATGTGGCCGGCGGGCTGTTCGTCCTGGGTATAGGGCTCACGCTCGTGTTGCATGCCCCTTCAGGATATAAGCAGGGGAACGTGGATAGCGGCGGCCTTCCGAAGGGAGCCATGCTCCAGGCCTTCGTCAGTTCCCTCGCCAACCCGGGCGCATTCGCGCTCATGGTGGTGCTGCAGGCCTTTTTCGCCGTGGATGCCGAATCCGGTCTCCCCTTGTGGATAGTGATTCCGTCGATTGCAGCGGGGGAGATGTTGTGGTGGACCGTGGTCACCGGGGTTGCGGCGAAGGGCAGGGACCTTCTGGAGCCGCGCCGCATGACCTTGGCCATACGGCTTTTGGGCGGCGGGGTGTGCTGCTTCGCGATTTTTCTGATAATCAAAGGTGTGTTATTGATATTGTAGATTTATGGCTAACCGTTTTTTTGGCAACTGGATTGTCCGCAACATACTCTGGGCCGTGGTTTTCGTGCTCGGCATAGTGCTGGTCGTCAACATATTGCTCGGAATAATCACCCAGCACGGCAAGTCCGTCGAAGTTCCGGACTTGACAAACATGAGCGTTGCCGAGGCGCGCAAGCTGGCTTCGGAGTCCGACCTGAGGGTTACGGTCAGTGATTCCGTGTTCGTGCGCCGTATGAAGAAGGGCGCCGTGTTCAGCCAGATTCCCAAGGCCGGTGCGCGCGTGAAGAAGGGCCGCAAGATTTCGCTTACGACCAATTCCGTCCAGCCCAAGAAGGTCACCATGCCTTCCCTCGTGGGCTTTTCGATGCGTCAGGCCAAGGCTGAGCTTTCGTCCCGCGGGCTCGTGCTCGGGCGCCTCATCTACGTCAGCGACATAGCGACCAACAACGTCCTTCGGCAGCTCTGCCACAACAGGCAGATAGAGGCCGGCGAGGAGATCGAGAGCGGCACGTCCATCGACCTCGTGGTCGGGCTCAACAGCAGCGACAACGTCACCTACGTTCCGGACGTGACGGGACTGCGCTACATGCGTGCCGTCGATGCGGTGCAGGACAATTCCCTGAACATCAGGGGACTGGTCTTCGATCCGGATATACGGACCTACAACGATTCGCTCAGCGCGGTGGTGGTCAGGCAGACTCCCGGCGCGTCTTCGTACGCGACCCCTATGGGGTCTGAAGTGACCCTGTACCTCAGCAAGGAAGAGAAGAAATGAGTCCGGACGGCATGCAGGAAGAGATGTTCGAGCATTTCAGGCTCGTGGTGGACCCGGGACAGGCCCCTGTCCGCGTGGACAGTTACATGTCCTCCCACCTCGAGGATACTTCCCGCAGCCGCATCCAGAACGCCATAAAGGCCGGCTACGTCCGCATAGGCGGAGAGCCCGTGAAGGCCAACCTCATAGTCCGCCCCGGAGACATAATCACTTTCGAGATGCCCTACCGCCCGCGCGGAAGGGAGATCCTCGCGCAGGACATCCCGCTGGACATAGTCTATGAGGACGACGACCTGATGATAGTGAACAAGCCGGCAGGGATGGTGGTCCATCCCGGTCACGGCAATTTCGAGGGTACCCTGGTCAACGCCCTGGCGCATTATCTCGGCATCGAGAACGCGGACGCGGGGGAGGACGGGCACGGCGGGATCCTCGTGCACCGCATAGACAAGGACACCTCGGGGCTTCTCGTCGTCGCGAAGAACGAACCCGCGCAGCTGAAGCTCCAGAAGCAGTTCTTCAAGCACGACATCGAGAGGCTCTACAACGCAATCGTGTGGGGCGACCTGAAGGAGGACGAGGGCACCGTGGAGAGCTTCATAGGCCGCGATCCTTCCGACCGCCTGCGTTTCCGCGGCTTCGACGATCCCGAAAAGGGGAAGCGCGCAGTGACGCATTACAGGGTCCTCGAGCGTTTCGGTTACGTGACCCTCGTGGAGTGCCGTCTCGAGACCGGCCGCACGCACCAGATACGCGTCCACATGGCCTCGCTCGGCCATCCGCTCTTCAACGACGCACGCTACGGCGGGGCCGAGATACGCAAGGGCACCATCTACGCCAAATATCAGCAGTTCATACGCAACTGCTTCGAGATATGTCCCCGTCAGGCCCTGCACGCCAGGACCCTCGGCTTCAGGCATCCTTCGACGGGGGAGTGGATACGCTTCGAATCGGAACTGCCCGCCGACATGACGGCGCTTCTGGAGAAGTGGAGAAAAATGAAGACTAACTCAATCCAATAGTAGTAGTATTATGAAAGTAATTATCAGAGACAACGCGTCCGAGGCCTCCCTTTGGGTGGCCCGCTACATCGCAAAGCGCATCAACGAAAAGGCCGCCCGCACGGACGAACCCTTCGTGATCGGTCTTTGCACCGGTTCAACCCCCATCGAGA
Organism: Bacteroidales bacterium; assembly: GCA_016281435.1. Next base: position 6,429 of record JAEEIQ010000028.1, on the reverse strand, counting down.
CCTATGCCGAGCTCATCCGCATGGTCCGCGACGGCGAGGTATCCTTCAAGAACGTGATTTCTTTCAACATGGATGAATATGTGGGCCTTCCCGAGGATCATCCCGAGAGCTACCACTCCTTCATGCACCGCTATCTTTTCGACCATATCGACGAACCGGCCGAAAACATACACATCCTCAACGGAAACGCTCCCGACCTCGAGAAGGAAGCGGCCGATTACGAGAAGGCCATCGAGGCTGCCGGCGGATTCGACCTTTTCCTCGGCGGAATAGGCGAGGACGGCCACATCGCCTTCAACGAGCCCTTCTCGTCCCTGAACTCGCGCACCCGCGTGGTCACGCTGACCCACGACACGAGGGTGGTCAACTCGCGTTTCTTCGACAACGACTTCAACAAGGTCCCGAAGCAGGCCATGTCCGTAGGCGTCGCCACGGTATGCGGTGCCCGCGAGGTCATCATCGAGGGCTTCGGCCCGAAGAAGGCCCGCGCCATCCAGGCCGCCGTCGAAGGTCCTTATTCCCACTATGTGACCGTGTCGGCCCTGCAGGCCCACGAGAACGGCATAGTCGTCATCGACGAAGCCGCCGCGGGCGAGCTCAAGCTCAACTCCTACAAGTATTTCAAGGCAGTCGAAGAGGCTGAAAAGTAATGAAGGAAAACGGCAGGCTGGCCCTCCTCGGAGGGATTTCCGTGGTGCTGATGAGCCTTCCCTGGCTCGTCCCGCACATGGGTTTCCTTGCCCTTTTCGGACTGGTGCCCCTGCTCCTCATGGAGGAGACGGCTTTCCGGGGAGGACGCCGCCGTTTCTGGCTATGGCATTACGGATTTTTCGTGCTCTGGAATGCCGCCACGACCTTCTGGGTCTGCAACGCGACCGTCGGCGGGGGTATTTTCGCCGTCCTGGCGAACGCGCTGCAGATGTCCGTGGTCTTCGGAGTGTTCCATTTCAGCCGCCGCCACCTCAGGGGCTTCCTTCCGTATGCGCTTCTCGCCGCTCTCTGGATAGCCTGGGAGAAGTGGTATTTCGGCACGCAAATTTCATGGCCCTGGCTGGTCCTGGGCAATGCTTTCGCCCGTTCGACCCGCCTCGTGCAGTGGTACGAGTACACAGGCTCGCTCGGAGGCTCGCTCTGGGTATGGGCAGTCAACCTTGCCGTTTTCTTCACGCTGAAGGCCTTCGCGACTCCGCAGACCCGAAGGGTGCGGACGGCTCTCGGATGCGGCACGGCCGTTCTCCTGATCGCCCCAGCCGCGCTTTCCTTCGGAATCTATGCTTCGTACGGGGAGCGTTCGGACGCGGGGACGCTTGCCGTCGGCATAGTCCAGCCCAACCTGGACCCGTACGAGAAGTTCGAGTCCCTGACGCAGACCCAGCAGAACCGCAGGCTCCTTGCCCTCGCAGGCCCTCTCGCGCAAGACCGTGACAGCCTTCAGCCCTATCTGCTGCTTGCCCCCGAGACCTTCACCGGCGACGTGGTCCTGAACGAGCTCCACGCAGGAGCTACCTGGAAGACCTTCGACCGCTTCCTTTCGGACAAGCCCGGCGTGAACATCCTTTACGGGGCTTCGACATATGAGTTCTTCAATACGCACAAGGCCCCGTCCCTGCTGGCACGGCGGAGCGGACGCGGCTGGGTCGAGTCACACAACAGCGCCCTGATCCAGGACGGCAGCGGAAGAACCGAGCTGTTCCACAAGAGCAAGCTCGTGGTGGGCACCGAACTGACTCCGTATCCGAAGCTTTTCGTCCCCCTTGACGACAAGCTCGGGGGAGTGATGGGCCGCTGCATAGGGCAGGATGAGGTTTCGCTGCTGAACGTGCGCGGCGGCGGAAAGGAGATTCCCCTTGGCTGCGCCGTCTGTTACGAGTCCGTGTACGGGGAGTATTGCACGTCTTATGTGCGCAAGGGCGCGCAGGCGATGACGGTGATAACAAACGACGCATGGTGGGGCGATACGCCCGGGTACAGGCAGCATCTTTCTTATTCGGCCCTGAGGGCCATAGAACTCAGGCGGGACATAGCCCGCTGCGGCAACACGGGCATCTCGGCCTTCATCGACCAGAGGGGGGACATAGTTCAGAAAGGCCCCTGGTGGGAGCAGGCGACGCTCCGGGGGAGTATCAACCTGAGCGGATACGAGACCGCTTTTGTGCGCTACGGGGACGTCACCGGACGGATGTGCAGTCTGGTGGCCGTTCTTCTGCTGCTCACGCTCCTTGTAAGCGTCTTTACCGGAAAAGATCCTAGAAAAGCGTAGGATGCCCCTCGTCGAGTCCGGCGAGGACGTGCTCCATTATGGCCTGGCGCATCATGGGCGCGCGGGCTGAGATCTTGTAGGTCCGGCAGTACTGACGGATGGCTTCCATCTCCTGCTTGTTGAACAGGATGACCTGTCTCTGGGTCCTGAGAAGCGAAGCGTGCTGCTTTTCAAAGTACTTGGGGTCGACCCCCGGCATGTTCCTTTTTTTCGCCATAGCAGGACAAATATAATGAAATTTGTTCTATTTCAAATGTTTGTCGTAAAGATTCTGCAGCGCGCCGGCGTAAACCATCAGCCGGCCGAGGGACTCGACGTCCAGCCTGCGCCCGATCAGCGTCCCCTGCGGCTCGACGAGGTACATCCTCGGAGTCGAAAGCACGCCGTACAGGCGCTGGTAGTCGGATTCTATCTCCGGGTCCCAGAGGTGGTGCACCGTGACGAGGGGATTGTCTATCTTGAAGTGCTCCGAAGTGTATGAAGTCCAGAGCTTTTCGTCAGTGCCCGTGTAAATGGCGTAGAGGTCGGTCTTGAAATCGACCTTCTCGAGCACGTAGGGAAGCAGGATGGTCTGGGCCGTGCAGCTGGAGCAGCCCGTGTCATAGAAATACAGGATGCAGCTGTGCCCGGGCAGGGGCAGGCTCTCGCAGCTTCCGTCCGGGCGGCGCAGGAGCAGCGGGGGAGCGTCCATTCCGAGCAGGGTGCTGCGGTTGAAGTCCGCGAATATCCGGGCGTTCATCAGGTCCAGCTCGCTGGCCATCGCGACGCGTCCTGTGGCGAACCAGGTGTCGTAGATATGGATGGCCACCGCCTCTTCGCCCATCAGCGGCGAGTCCACGTACAGGGAATAGAGTTTCAGGGCGACCCTTTGGCGCACCAGGGAATCGGTGCAGCTGCCTATCATGAAATCGGCCTCGGAGGCCTTGGTGTCCATGTCGGCGGACCTTATGGCCCCGACATAGCGGACCACCATTGAATCCAGCGCTGCGAGGCGGGCCTGATCGGGCTGCGCCGCGGCTTTCGGGGCCGCGGCGAGGATGGCCAGGGAGGCAAGGATATGGAGGATCCTACGCATTGCCTGGTTCCGGCAGGCTGACGCCTGCGGGGAGGAACAGCGAACTGTCCCCCTTGTGGCGCAGGATGTCGCGCACCGCGGAAGAGGAGATGTGGGCGAATTCCTGTGCCGTAGGGATGATGATGGTCTCGATTTCGGGGGCGAGCAGGCGGTTGGCGTCCGCGATGGCCCTTTCGTTCTCGAAGTCGAGCATGTTCCGCACGCCCCTGACAATGTGGCGTATGCCTTTTTCGCGGCAGATGTCCACCGTCAGTCCGTCGTATTTCACTATCTCGATGCCGGGGATTCCTTTGGTGGCCTGGCGGATGATGTCCATCCTCTGGTCCATCCCGAAGAATCCGGGCTTGTCCTGGTTGATACCGACTGCGATGACGACCTTGTCGAACATCGTAAGGGCTCTGCGCAGGATGTTGAGGTGGCCTGCGGTGAAGGGATCGAAGGATCCGGGGAACAGGGCTGTCCGGTTCATGTCTTTATTCGAATATGAAGTTCAGCACGTCTTCTATGGTCTTGACATAGTGGAATGTAAGTCCCTTGACGTAGATTTCCTTGATGTCCTCGATGTCCTTGCGGTTGTCTTCGCAGATGACTATCGTGGAGACTCCCGCGCGCTTGGCGGCGAGTATCTTTTCCTTGATGCCGCCGACGGGGAGGACCCTGCCGCGCAGCGTCATTTCGCCCGTCATCGCTATGCCCTTGCGGACGGCCTTGCCGCGCATCGCGGAAGCCATCGAGGAGACCATCGTGATACCGGCCGAAGGGCCGTCCTTCGGCACCGCCCCTTCGGGTACGTGGACGTGTATGTCCTTCTCGGAGAAGGTCTTGGCGTCCATTCCGGCGAGTGCGGGGTGGGCTTTCAGGTATTGGTAGGCTATCGTGGCGGATTCTTTCATGACGTCGCCGAGATTGCCGGTCATCGTCATGACGCCCTTGCCGGCGCTGACGGAGCTTTCGACGAAGAGTATCTCTCCTCCCATCGAGGTCCAGGCGAGACCGGTGACGACGCCGGGGGCTTCGTTGCCCTTCTGCAGGTCGTGCATCGCCGTGGGCAGCCCGAGGTATTCCTTGAGGTGCTCGGGCTTGATTTCGGCGGGATATTCCTGCCCGAGGGCTATCTTCTTCGCCGTGACGCGGGCTATCTTCGCAATCTGCTTCTCGAGGCCGCGGACGCCGGATTCATGGGTGTAGCCGTCTATGATGGCCTTGATGCCGGGCTTGCCTATCTTGAGGGTGCTGCGCGAGAGGCCGTGTTCCTCAAGCTGCTTGGGCACGAGGTATTTCTTCGCTATCTCGTATTTCTCTTCGGCGAGGTAGCCGGTGATGTTGATGACCTCCATCCTGTCGAGCAGGGCCGGCTGGACGGGGGAGATGTTGTTCGCCGTCGTGATGAAGAGTACCTTCGAGAGGTCGTAGTCTATGTCGAGGTAGTTGTCGTGGAAGGTCCCGTTCTGTTCGGGGTCGAGGGCTTCCAGCAGGGCTGACGAGGGGTCGCCCTTGAAGTCGCTGCCGAGCTTGTCTATCTCGTCGAGCACGACCACGGGATTCGACGTGCCGGCCTTCGCCAGGCCGTTCAGTATCCTTCCCGGAAGGGCTCCGACGTAGGTCTTGCGGTGCCCGCGTATCTCGGCCTCGTCGTGCATGCCGCCAAGGGAGATGCGCACGTACTTGCGTCCCAGGGCCTTCGCGACGGACTTCCCGAGGCTGGTCTTTCCGACTCCCGGAGGGCCCCAGAGGCAGAGTATTGGGGACTTGAGGTTCCCTTTGAGTTTCAGCACCGCGAGGTATTCGATGATGCGGTCCTTGACCTGCTCTAGGCCGAAGTGGTCCTCGTCCAGGACTTTCTGGGCGTGCGCAAGGTCGAGGTTGTCCTCGGAGTATTCGCCCCAGGGCAGGTCCAGCATGAACTGGATGTAGTTGTACTGGACGCTGTAGTCGGGGGATGAGGGGTTGTATTTCTCAAGCTTCGAGAGCTCCTTCTTGAAGGTTTCGGCGACTTCCGCCGGCCATTTCTTCTTCTCCCCGAGTTCCCTGAATTTCGTGACTTCCTCGGCGTCGTCCATGCCAAGCTCTTCCTGGATGGTCTTCAGCTGGTTGTTGAGGAAGTATTCGCGCTGCTGCTGGTCTATCTCGCTGCGTACCTTCTGGTTGATGTCCTGCTTGATCTTCATCAGCTGGATCTGCACGTCCATGATGCTGAGGAGCTTCATCGCACGGAGCTTGAGGTCGTCGTACTGCAGGAGTTCCATCTTCTCGCGTATGTTCTCGACTTCGACGGTCATCGCGACGAAGTTCACGAGGAAGGGGAAGTTGTCTATGCCGCGGAGGGCGGAGATGGCTTCCTTGGAGGCCAGGGAAGAGGAGCGGATGAGCTGCGTGGCCTTTTCCTTCAGGGATTCGGTGATGGCTTTGACGTCGGCGGAGCCTTCGTCCCCGACAAAGTCGGCGAGGTACTGCACGCGTGCGGTGATGTAGGGGTTGTAGCCTATCACCGTGTCGATTTCTATCCTCTTGAACGCCTGGAGTATGGCCGTGATGGTCCCGTCCGGCATCTCGAGTATCTTGAGTATGCGGGCGACGGTCCCATAGCGGTACAGGTCCTTCTGCTGCGGTTCTTCGACGGATATGTCGGTCTGCGGCACGGCTCCGATGAAGAAGTTGCCCTTGTCCGCGTCCTGTATGAGCTTGATGGATTTCTCCCGTCCGATCGTGATCGGATAGACGGTCCCGGGGAAGAGCACCGCGTTGCGCAGCGCCAGGATGGGAAGGACGTCCGGAAGATCTTTTTCGTCGATCTTGAGCGGCCCGTCTCCGGGAACCACGGGGATGATGCTCACTTCCGCGCCGGGGGGAAGCATGAAATCTTTATCCTGGTTTATCATAATCGCATTTTGTCAAATTGTCAGCATAATTATCCAATGCCGTTAATGTCAATCACTGTGCCAAATACAAAAATCATTAGTGTCCACTAAAAATTTATAAAAGTTCTTTGAAAATATTGAGAGTTAGGTAATTACAGCAGTTTTTGGAGCGCGCCGATTTGAAATTATCTTTGCCAGACTAACGTAGAATGGCACATGCATAACGGAAAATACGT
>JAEEIQ010000027.1 GCA_016281435.1 Bacteroidales bacterium | reverse complement strand
GACGCCGGAAGCCTCCTTGAAGGGGCTCTGCGGGGTCACGATCAGGTAGACCCGGTCGAAGCCGGCCTCGCGGGTGAGGTGCTCCATGATGGCCTGGTGGCCGATATGCAGGGGATTGAAGCTCCCCGAATAGACCGCAATGTTCATATCAAAGGATTCTCCGGAGGGGGTGGGGACCCTGAAACCTATGCCACCCTCGGCACTATAAGAGGGAGGGGCCCTTCAGGGAGGGGTCGCGAAGCGACGGTTTCAGGATTCCCACTCCCTGCGGGAAGGTCATTCGTTCAGGAATCCGGTGACCATGGCCTCGGCTTCGGCGAGGGCAGTGGCGAGATCGTCATTGACGAGGACCCGGTCGAAAAGCGGCGCATAGGTCATCTCCTCGGCCGCCTTCGCCACCCGCTGCTCAATCGCCTCCGGCGTGTCCGTCCCCCGGAGCACCAGACGGCGGCGGAGTTCCTCGATCGACGGAGCCTGGATGAACACGGAAAGGGCCTTGTCCCCGAAATACTTTTTCAGGTTGACTCCCCCCTTGACATCCACGTCGAACACGATGACATGGTCCTTTGCCCAGATCCGGTTCACCTCCGACTTCAGCGTCCCGTAGAAACGGTCCGGATAGACCTCCTCGAATTCCACGAATTTATCGTCCTTGACCAGCTGGCGGAAAGCCTCGGCCGAATAGAACAGATATTCGACACCGTCTTTCTCTTCGCCCCGGGGAAGGCGGGACGTCGCTGAAACGGAAAACTCGATTTCGGGATGCAGTCCGAGGACATGTCCCACTACCGTACTCTTTCCGGAACCGGAAGGCGCCGAAAATATCAATACTTTGTTATCCATAATCTTTCTATTTCACGCAAATTTAACTAAATTTGCCGTGCTTTAGTATTAGTAGTGAATTTTTGTTCTAATTTTTAATAGCAATTATGGTATCTTTCAAAGAACTTGGTCTTGTGAACACCAGAGAGATGTTCGCCAAGGCTGTCGCAGGCGGCTATGCCATCCCCGCATTCAATTTCAATAATATGGAGCAGCTCCAGGCCATCATCCAGGCCGCTGCCGAAACGAAGTCCCCGGTCATCCTCCAGGTCTCCAAGGGCGCCCGCAACTATGCGAACCAGACCCTTCTCCGCTATATGGCCGAAGGTGCTGTCGAGTATGCGAAGGAACTCGGCTGGGAGCATCCGCAGATCTGCCTCCATCTGGATCACGGCGACAGCTTCGAACTCTGCAAGAGCTGTGTTGACATGGGCTTCTCTTCCGTCATGATCGACGCCTCCTCCCTCCCGTACGAGGACAACATCGCCCTGACCCGCAAAGTCGTCGACTACGCCCACCAGTACGATGTGACCGTCGAGGCTGAACTCGGTGTTCTCGCCGGTGTCGAAGACGAAGTCTCCGCCGAGGAATCCCACTATACCCGTCCGGAAGAAGTCATCGACTTCGCCACCCGTACCGGCTGCGACTCCCTCGCCATCTCCATCGGCACCTCCCACGGCGCCTACAAGTTCAAACCCGAGCAGTGCACCCGCGACCCCAAGACCGGCCGCCTCGTACCTCCGCCGCTCGCTTTCGACGTCCTTCACGAGATTGAAAAGAAGCTCCCCGGCTTCCCGATCGTCCTTCACGGCTCCTCCTCCGTTCCGCAGGAGTATGTCGACATGTGCAACAAGTACGGCGGCAACCTCCCGAATGCTGTCGGTATCCCCGAGGAGCAGCTGCGTGAGGCCGCCAAGAGCGCTGTCTGCAAGATCAACATCGACTCCGACAGCCGTCTGGCAATGACCGGCGCCATCCGCAAGCACCTGGCCGAGAATCCCAGCCACTTCGATCCCCGCCAGTACCTCAAGCCCGCCCGCGAGGAGATGAAGAAGATGTACATCCACAAGATCGTCAACGTCCTCGGCTCCGACGGCAAGGCCGAATAATCCCGAAGGGACAGATTTTAATGCCTTCCCCATCAATGGGGAAGGTTTTTTTGTTATCTTTACGAGGCAATGAAGAGAATCTGCCTGACACTCCTTTACGCGATGCTCTGCCTGGCGACGGCGGCGCAGGAACTCCCGTTGCGGGAGTTCCGGGGCGCCTGGCTGCACATTGTCGGCAACGACCGCATGCGCAGGATGAGCCAGGACGAGGTGCGAGAGTGGCTGGCCGGGACGCTGGACTCCCTGCAGAGATGCGGTTGCAATGCCGTATTCTTCCAGGTCCGGCCCGAGGCCGATGCGTTCTACATATCGGATTTGGAGCCTTGGACGAGGTATCTGACCGGTACGCAGGGCAAGGCGCCGGATCCG
>JAEEIQ010000026.1 GCA_016281435.1 Bacteroidales bacterium | reverse complement strand
TCGAGTCCTTTGGACCGCAGGCTTTCCATCGCTGCCGCGGCATTGCCGACACCGGGCAGTATGACCTTGTCCGCAGCACGGATGAGCGCCGGATCGGCAGTGAGGGAATACTGCACGCCGAGGCGTTCAAGGGCATTGGTGACGGATTTGATGTTGCCCGCATCGTAATCGACGATCGTTATCATAGCACTCCTTTGGATGAAGGCAGTTCGTAATTGAAGACGTCTCGGCGCACCGCCTGCTTGACGGCCCTTGCGAATGCCTTGAAACAGGCTTCTGCAATGTGGTGGTTGTTCTCTCCGGACGCATCGATACGGAGGTTGCACCGGGCCGCGTCGCTGAGCGACTTGAAGAAATGCCTGAACATTTCCGTGGGAACGTCCCCGACGTATTCACGGGTGAAGGAAACGTTCCAAACGAGTTCGCTCCTCCCGCCGAAATCCAGAAGGACCAGGGCGGCGCTTTCGTCCATCGGCAGTGCAAACCCATAGCGCTCGATGCCTCTCTTGTCGCCGAGAGCGGCCTTGAGGGCCTCTCCGAGGGCAATTCCTATGTCTTCGATGGTGTGATGCTCATCTACTTCGAGGTCGCCTTTGCATCTGACTGTAAGAGCTAGGCCGCCGTGGTGGACGAGCTGGGTGAGCATATGGTCGAGGAACTTCAGTCCCGTATCGATTTCGGAAGGGCCTTTTCCGTCGAGGTCCAGGCGGACGTAGATGTCGGTTTCGGAAGTCTTCCTTTCGATGACGGCGCAGCGTTCTGTGGAACGGATACGCTCCACGGCTTCGTTCCATCCGTGGTCAGAAGTAATCAAAATGCCGCTCGCACCGAGGTTCCGGGCAAGTTCGAGGTCGGTCTCACGGTCACCGATGACGAAACTGGCCGACATGTCATAATCGTCGCCAAGATACTTTCCGAACATCCCGATGCCGGGCTTCCTGGTGGGAAGAAGTTCCTCGGGGAAACTGCTGTCGATCAGGAAGTCGTCGAAATAGACGCCTTCGCCTTCGAGGGTACGCAGCATCTTGTCGTGGGCGGGCCAGAAAGTGTGCTCCGGGAAAGAAGGGGTTCCGAGACCGTCCTGGTTGGAGGCCATGACCAGTTCATAGCCGAGCCCCATCAGGGATCTCAACGCGGAGATGGCGCCCGGGACGAATTCGAGTTTCTCCAGCGAGTCGATCTGCTCGTCAGCGGGTTCTACTAGTATGGTTCCGTCCCTATCGACGAAGATGGCTTTCTTTTTCATATCTGTCAAGTGATTTGAGGAGTCTGTCGTTCTCTTCCGGGAGTCCTACGGTGATGCGCAGGCAGTCCTTGCACCCTGGTACTCTGGTACGGTTCCGGACGATGATGCCGTCGGAAATGAGGTGTGAGTACAGAGCATCGGCGTCATCCACCTTCACGAGGAGGAAATTGGCCTCGCTGGGGAATACCCTGCGTATGCAAGTATATCTCAGGAACTTGTGTACAAGGCGTATACGCTGGGCGACTATCTCTGCTACCTCACGGTCGATGGGCTTTTCGAGCGCTTCCAGGGCAAGCCTCTGGGTGGATTCGTTGATGTTGTAGGGATATTTGACCATCGACATCAGACGGATGGTGTAGGGCTGTGCGAAGGCCATGCCCAGACGCAGTGCAGCCATGCCCCGTGCCTTGGAGAAGGTCTGCAGGACGATCAGATTGGGGAACCGCCAGATGGACGGAAGAAGGCTCGGGACCGAGCAGAAGTCTATGTATGCCTCGTCCACTACGACCATTCCGTTGAAGCGTTCGAGTATGTTGAACACGGTTTCATTGGGGATGGCGTTGCCAGAAGGGTTGTTCGGAGAACAGAGGAAGATGGCTTTGGTGTGGGCGTCGCAGGCAGCGAGGAGCTCTTCGACCGGAAGGGAGAAGTCGTCCCGCAGCTGCACATGGCGCAGGGCGATGTCGTTGATGTCCGCCGCAACCTCATACATTCCATAACTCGGGGAGATGGCCACGACATTGTCCTCTCCCGGGATGCAGAACACGCGGAAGACAAGGTCGATGGCCTCGTCGGAACCGTTTCCGAGGAAGATGTTCTCCGGTTCAACGCCCTTCAGAGGGGCTATGCGCGCCTTGAGTTCTTTCTGGCGTGGATCGGGATATCGGTTCCATCCCGTCGGGTAAGGGCTTTCATTGGCATCGAGGAAAACACCGAGCTTTCCGCTGAATTCATCCCTGGCAGTACTGTAGGGACAGAGCTGGCGGATGTTGGGGCGCACCAAAGCCTCTATGTCTTCTGTCTTCATCATTTTGAATCCTTTATGCGTATCGAGGCCGCTTCGGCGTGTGCCTGGAGCCCTTCAGCCTCAGCCATCGAAATGATGGTGGGGGCAAGGCCACGGAGGCCTTCGCGGCTGATCTCCTGGATGGTCATCTTACGGATAAAACTGTCTATGTTCACTCCGCTGTGGGAGCGTGCCCAGCCGCTGGTGGGAAGGGTGTGATTAGTGCCCGAGGCATAGTCTCCTGCACTTTCCGGAGTATAGGCTCCGACGAAAACGCTTCCGGCTGCGGTTACGCGTTCCGCGATGCGCCAGGGATCCTGCGTGGAGACGATCAGGTGCTCGGGAGCATAGGCGTCTGCAAAAGCCACTGCGTCGTCTATGCTTCCGAGTACGACGGCGTGACTCTTGGACAGGGCTCCTTTGGCGAGGTCGGCCCTGCCGAGAGCCTCGACCTGCCGGTCGACTTCCGCCGCCACGGCGAGAGCCTTCGACTTGTCTGTGCTGACGAGCATTACCTGGCTGTCCCGGCCGTGTTCGGCCTGAGACAGCAGGTCGGCGGCCGCGAAAGCGGGGTCGGATGACCCGTCGACGATCACCATCACCTCGGACGGCCCTGCGGGCATGTCGATGGCTACGGCGCTGCCGCCCAGCATCTGCTTGGCGGTGGTAACGTATTGGTTTCCGGGACCGAATATCTTGTCGACCCTGGGGACGCTTTCCGTCCCGAATGCCATGGCCGCGATGGCTTGGGCCCCGCCGATACGGAAGATGCGATGGATCCCACAGTAGGATGCTGCGTAGAGCACAGCAGGCGCAACGCGTCCGTCCTTGCCGCAGGGCGTGCAGAGGACGATTTCGCTGCAGCCTGCAATACTTGCGGGAACAGCAAGCATCAGTACGGTGGAGAACAGGGGAGCGGTGCCTCCGGGAATGTACAGGCCGACGGAACGGATCGGAACAGGCTTCTGGATACAACGGACTCCGGGAGCGGTTTCAACCTCGACTGTCCCCGGCATCTGGGCTTTGTGGAAGGCGCGGATGTTTGCCGCCGCCGCAGCGACGGCTTCCTTCACTTCTTCCGGGACCTGCTTTCCTGCTTCACGGATCTCTTCAACCGTAATCTCGAAGCGCTCCGGGACGAAGCCGTCAATCTCGGCGGCGATGTCCTTCAGCGCCTCGTCACCGCCATTCCTTACACGTTCGATAATTGCCTCCACGCGTCCGCGGACCTGCGGATTGACGTCCGCAGGCCGGCGGCAGAGTTCCGGCCATTCCGCTTTCGGAGGGTTGATCCTGATATCCATTGCTTACGGGATGATTTTGTCAACATTGAGTACGAGGAT
>JAEEIQ010000002.1 GCA_016281435.1 Bacteroidales bacterium | reverse complement strand
CGCTGCCGATGAGCTTGCCGTTCAGTTCGGGGATCACGAGGCCGATCGCCTTGGCGGCGCCGGTGGAGTTGGGAACGATGTTGCAGGCACCTGCGCGGCTGCGACGGAGGTCACCCTTGCGCTGAGGACCGTCGAGGATCATCTGGTCGCCGGTGTAGGCGTGGATGGTGCTCATGATACCGCTCTGGATAGGAGCGAACTTGTTGAGCGCGTCAGCCATCGGAGCGAGGCAGTTGGTGGTGCAGGATGCTGCGCTGATGACGGTGTCGGCAGGGGTAAGGGTCTTGTGGTTGGTGTTGTAAACGATGGTAGGGAGGTCATTTCCAGCAGGAGCGGAGATGACGACCTTCTTTGCGCCGGCCTGGATGTGAGCGGAAGCCTTAGCCTTGGAGGTATAGAAACCAGTGCACTCGAGAACTACATCGACGTTAAGCTCTCCCCAGGGAAGCTCAGCGGCGTTGGGCATTGCATAGATGGTGATTTCCTTTCCGTCCACGATGATGGAACCGGGAGTGACAACGGTCTTGCCGTCCTCAGCGAGGACTGCATCCTTATAATCCACAGTGTGTTTTCCCTCACCGAACTTGCCGGCGAAGCCGCCCTGGGCGGTGTCGTACTTGAGGAGGTGGGCAAGCATCTTGGGGCTTGTGAGATCATTGATGGCGACTACTTCGTAACCATCAGCTTCGAACATCTGACGGAAAGCCAGACGGCCGATACGGCCAAAACCGTTGATTGCAATTCTATTCATTTTGTAAAAAATATAAATGTTGTACTTGTTCTCTTTTTAATCGCGCAAAAGTACAAAAAAAATGAGTCTTTATCAATAATTGCAGAGAAAATAGAATTATATTTGCATATAGCGGTAACGATATGAAGATTCTTGTCACAAACGACGACGGATATACCTCAAAAGGCCTCGCTGCGCTGGTGCGCATACTCAAGCCTTTCGGGGATCTCACCATCGTGGCTCCCAAGAAGGCCCAGAGCGGCATGTCCATGGCCGTCACCATGGGCTACATGCCCATCGCGGTCAAGCATCTTCACGACCTGCCCGGCGAGTCCTGGTGGTATCTGGACGGCACGCCCGCCAGCTGCATCAAGTTCGGCGTGGACAACATCTTCTGGCCAGACCGCCCCGACCTCGTGGTCAGCGGCATCAACCACGGCTCCAACGCCGCAACCGCGGCCATCTATTCCGGCACCATAGGCGCCGCCATGGAAGGTGCGGTGAACGGTGTCCCGTCCATAGGCGTCAGCCTGGATACTTTCCGCAAGGATGCCGATTTCAGCACCGTGGAAGCCCTCTTCCCCGCCCTGTTGCGCAAACTCATCGAATCCTTCCCGGACAAGTTCGGTTCCTTCTTCAACGTCAATTTCCCCTACCTTCCCGTTTCCGGGATCAAGGGCGTGAAGGTGACCAACATGGGAATGGCCCACTGGGAGCGCGAATACCGTGATTATGCCGAATTCCTCAGGGAAAGCGGCCACGAGCCTACCCAGTATGACCTGGATTACGTGAAGAACGCCGAGGAAGGCGAGCAGATAGTGGTGATGGCCGGCGATTTCACCGACAATCCCGGCAACCGCGCCACCGCCGACCACCTGCTTCTCGCCGATGGCTGGATCACGGTGACCCCTCATAACATAGACAACAGCGATTTCGCGGAACTGGACCGCCTATGCGATATTATCTGATAGCGGGAGAAGCCTCCGGGGACCTGCACGGGAGCAATCTCATCAAGGGTCTCAGGGCCGAGGATCCGGATGCACGATTCCGTTTCCGCGGCGGTGACCTCATGCTTGCCGCCGCCACCGGCGATCCGTCTGCGGATGCCGCCGGCTCCCCTCTCGTCCGCCATTACAAGGACGGTGCGGTGATGGGCATAGGCGACGTGATCGCTAAGGCAGGCTCGCTGCTGGGCGACATCGCAGCCTGCAAGGAGGACATCCTCTCCTGGTCGCCGGACGTCGTCATACTCATAGACTACCCCGGCTTCAACATGAAGATCGCCGAATTCTGCCACAAGCGCGGGATCCGCGTCTTCTATTATATCGCGCCGAAGACCTGGGCGTCCCGCTCTGGCCGCAACCGCAAGCTCAAGGCCTGGGTGGACAGGCTGTTCATAGTCTTCCCCTTCGAGATACCTTATTTCACGAAGGAAGGCATCCCCTTTACCTACAAGGGCAATCCGCTGGTGGATGCTGTCGCGGACTCTCCTGCGATGCAGCGTCCCCGCGCTGATTTCCTCTCCGCGAACGGGCTTCCGGAAGGCCGTTACATCGCCATCCTCGCCGGCTCGCGCGGTGGTGAGATCCGCAGGATGATGCCCGTCTGCATGGATGCAGTGCGTCTGCTGGGCGCGGACGAGGCATTCCGGGATTTCCGTTTCGTCATAGCCGGCGCGCCCTCCAGGGATGCATCCGACTACGTCATCGACGATGACCTTAAAGACAAGGTAAGCGTAGTTTTCGGAGATACTTACGGTGTCCTGCGCCATGCCGAAGCCGCAGTCATCAATTCCGGAACCGCATCGCTGGAAGCAGCCCTTGTCGGCACGCCCCAGGTCGTCTGCTGGTCCACCGGTGCCTTCGCTGCCTTCATCGGACGAAAGGTCCTGCGCATATTCGACCACGTGAAATACATCTCGCTCGGAAACCTCTGCCTGGACAGGCTCGTGTTCCGGGAGCTAATACAGGAAGATTTCACTGCACCTGCCGTGGCCGACGAGGTCCGCAGGCTGGTGACCGATATCCCCTACCGCGATAGAATGCTCTCGGGATATGCTGAAATCAAGGAATCCCTAGGCGGACGCGGCGCTTCCCGTGCCGTCGCCGCATCTATGATACAAACGTTAAAAGAAATATCATGAAAAGAATCGCAACCCTCTTTGCAGCCGTTATGATGTTT
>JAEEIQ010000025.1 GCA_016281435.1 Bacteroidales bacterium | reverse complement strand
TCTTGTGGATCGAGATGGCCCATCCGAGCTTGCAGGGGAACTGCGTATATTTCCCGACCTCGACCTGGACGGACCTCTTCCGCTTCTTTCCATTCGGGGCGGTTTCCTCGACGATTTCTGTTTCCGTGATGCTCTGTGTCACCCGCTCGCAAATCATTTCCTTCCCTGCAATCGAAAGGAGCAAATGATCCTCGCCGCATTCCAGCACTGTCGCATCCGTGCCGTTAACCCACTGCTTGTTGACGTCATTCACGGTCATGAGCACCCTGGCCCCCGGCGCGAGTTTGAGTTCCATCGGCGCGAACATATCCTCCGGTGTGACACGACCTACCTTTTGACCGATATAGAGGCGATCATCTTTGAGCGTCTTCAGCATCTTGATGTTGATGCTATCCGCCTGATTGTTCAGGGCGCAGAGGTAGATGGCTTTCCTGCTCGGTTTCGATATGGGAAGCTCGCATAGGACGCTTTCATCGCCTCCACGCGCACGGTCCAGGATCCGGGCGAAGTTCACATCTTTCTGCCGAACCTTCTCTTTCAGCCTAACACTGAAGAACCCGTTCAGCAGTCCTCCCTCGAAGGCGAAAAGGTCCTTCCCATAAAGCTGGGTGTATTTCTCTTCCTCCTTGTCCCCGAGCACCGGAGGAAGCTGGAAGAAGTCTCCTACGACGATGATTTGCTTGTGCCTCCCGCTCTTTCTTTCCGCTTCCTTGATGGTGCGCAGGACGCCTGCGAAAAGATCGTAGCGTACCATAGAGACCTCATCGATGATGATCAGGTCTGCCATCTCGATATAGTTTCGGTTCCATTTGTCGCGTTTTCCCGAGAAAATCGCCTCCGGCCCAATGATGCCGATGGGGGCACGGAAAAGGCTGTGGATGGTCGATCCGTTGACATTCCGGGCGGCCTTCCCCGTCGGCGCTGCGACCAGAACGATCTTGCCTTTCTGCTTGGCATCATTGACGATATTGTTGACCACGAAGGATTTCCCGGTTCCTGCGTCGCCGTGAATGAAAAGGTGTTTGCCTTCTTGATAAGCCTCGAGGGCTCTTTGCTGGGAGGGTGTGTAGTTGACCATATCCAATGACTACGTTGTTATTCCGCAATTCTTTTTACGGGATACTGTCCCCGTTTTTCCTGCTTCGGATGTACTGGTACAGGGCGCTCTTGCTTACACCTGTAGCCTTCGTGATATCCGCGACCGTGCAGGCCTTGGAGTCGTACATCTTCAGGGCGAGATCCACCTTCTTCGCGTCCAGGAACGGATGTCCCCCGAGCCGCCCTCGCGCCCTCGCCGCGGCCATGCCCTCGAGAGTCCGCTGGCGGATGAGCTCCCGCTCGAACTCGCTGATGCCTGAAAAGAATGTGAAGAGCAGCCGCCCCTGCGGGGTCGTCGTGTCCAGCCAGGGTTCCTTGAGCGACTTGATCTCAGCCCCGGCCTCATGGATCTGCCCGACGATGCCGAACAGGTCCCGGACGGAGCGGCTGAGCCTGGACAGCTCCGCTACGACCACGACGTCGCCCTCCCGCAGCGCGTCGAGCATCCTCACGAGCTCCGGGCGGTCGCTCCGCGCACCGCTCACCTTCTCCTCATAGATGCGTTCGCACCCGTCCCACCGCAGCTGGTCGCGCTGCCGGTCCAAGCTCTGGTCTTGTGTGGAGACTCTGGCATATCCGATTCTCATTGCTTATTGTCTTTTAAAGGTTGTTTTCGGTACTTAGATTAAAACACTGGTTGCTGGACTCTTTTCGTTTCCGGAACCCACGTTTTCCTGGAGCGCCCATCATCGTCCATTATCCGGTCGTATAATGGAAGTACTTATTGTTCTTCCGCTACTTCCCTAAGGTCTTTTCAGCATAGTCGCCGAGACGTTCGCAGATCATTTCAATGACCTCCATCCCGCCACTGATCTTCTGGAGTGCACAGTCCGGAGTCACCACGATTCCGTCATACCTCTGGCCTGACAAGTTCCGCGGCTTACGGATACTGATTCCGACATCGCCTTCGAAATCACGCAGCCGCGCCCAAATAATGGTGTGATCACCTTCGTCGACAATCACAGGCTCCGTGAACTCCTTGACGATATTGAGGTTCCTGTCCATCGTCTTGAGGTTCAGATCATGCGGAACTGCGAGATACAGATCCGCAAAGTCGCGAGTCATCTCCTCGATGTACATGAGCACAAGGCGCTGGTTATCAGCATCAAGGTTGTAGACG
>JAEEIQ010000024.1 GCA_016281435.1 Bacteroidales bacterium | reverse complement strand
GGCCAACATACCGAAGACCAACACCTCCTGCTTTCTCATCAGCCAGCTGCGCGAGAAGATAGGCATCATGTGCGGTAACCCCGAGACCACGACGGGCGGCAACGCCTTGAAGTTCTACGCCTCCGTGCGTATCGACGTGCGCCGCACTACGCAGCTCAAGGACGGTGACGAGGCCACCGGCAACCGCACGCGCGTCAAGGTCGTCAAGAACAAGATGGCCCCTCCTTTCAAGAAGGCCGAGTTCGACATCGTCTATGGCGAGGGCATATCTCACGAAGGGGAGATCGCCGACCTCGCTATCGGGTTAGATATCATCCACAAGAGCAGCAGCTGGTTCAGCTACAAGGGTGAAAAGATCGCCCAGGGACTTGCCTCCGTAAAGCAGATGCTGAAGGACAATCCCGAGTTCTGTGACGAGATCGAAGCGCAGGTGCGGCAGGCCCTCAAGGCGGAGAAAGACTGACGATGGGAAAAGAAAAGATCATACTTACCGGAGACCGCCCCACGGGGCGGCTCCATATCGGACATTATGTCGGGTCGCTGAGGCGCCGCGTCGAGCTTCAGGACAGCGGGCAGTTCGACAAGATATTCATAATGATCGCTGACGCGCAGGCGCTTACCGACAATGCGGACAACCCCGAAAAGGTCCGCCAGAATATCATCGAGGTGGCTCTGGACTACATGGCCTGCGGCCTGGATCCGGAGAAATCGACCCTGTTCATCCAGTCGCAGGTCAGCGAGCTGACGGAGCTTACGTTCTTCTACATGAACCTGGTGACGGTCCAGCGCCTCCAGCGCAATCCTACCGTGAAGCAGGAAATGCAGCTTCGCGGTTTCAACGGATCCGCTGATGCCGAGGACGGCGGGGCCGACAACAAGGCCGGCACCCCGGTAGGATTCTTCTGCTATCCAATCAGCCAGGCGGCGGACATCACTGCCTTCCAGGCCACGACCGTCCCGGTCGGAGAGGACCAGGAACCGATGATCGAACAGACGCGTGAGATTGTGCGCAAGTTCAATTCCGTATATGGACCGACCCTTACGGAGCCGGAGATACTCCTTCCGGATTCGGCGGCGTGCATGCGCCTCCCCGGCACGGATGGAAAGGCGAAGATGAGCAAGTCCCTCGGGAACTGCATATATCTTTCCGATCCTGCCGACGTCGTTTGGGAGAAGGTCCGCGGGATGTATACTGATCCCCAGCATCTGCAGGTCTCCGATCCCGGGCATGTCGAAGGGAACACCGTCTTTACCTATCTGGACGCATTCTGCCGCCCGGAGCATTTCGACAAGTTCGCCTCATGCTTCCAGGGAAAGAAGGTGTCCTTCGAGTTCCACAGCCTCGACGAGGTCAAGGATCAGTACCGCAGGGGAGGCCTCGGGGATATGATGCTGAAGAACTTCCTGAACGCCGTGCTGAACGATACGCTGGAGCCCATCAGGCAGCGCCGCAGCGAGCTGGAAAAGAATATCCCTTACGTCTATGAGGTCCTGCGCAAAGGTTCCGAAAAGGCCCGCGCAGCCGCGGCGGAAACCCTCGCGGCGGTGAAGCGCTCGATGCGCATCAACTATTTTGACAAGGAAGTCCTTGACGAACTGATCGCCTCCCGGCAGGCGGCTTCATCCGAAGCGTAGTCCGGGAAAGAGTGGACAGGTATCAGGTGGGGGCGTCTTTGGACATCGGTTCTTGGGGCATGGACTTTTTTTTGAGGGGAATGGTGCAGTATCCCTGCCCCGGTTGCGTTTTTATAAGCGTATAATTGTTGACGATGAAACTGAAATATGCTATCCCTCTCCTTGTGGGTTTGTCGTTGTCCGGAACCGCTTTTTCGCAGGGCCGGCCCGGTGGATGGGACTTCTCTGCCGGGCTCGGAATGATCCCGTTGGATTATGTGGATTATCAGTCCGTCTATTTTAATAGGACCAACGGGAATACGCTGTCCGAGCAGTATTCCCCCAGTCTTGTCGACTGCGAAACTATGCCTTGGCTGGAGGTGCGGGCCTGGAAAAGGGTGCGGAGTTGGCTTAGTGTCGGCGGCCGGGCCGGTACGACATGGGTGGGAGGTGCATACCTGGATCCCATGACTGATGCTTCCTATCCTTTGAAAGGATTCATCATATCACTCCAGCCGGCCGCACATTTTGATTACTATACTGGCCGGATCGGGAGATTGTACGGGGATGCCGGTGTCGGTCTCCTGCTGAGGTGGCAGTCCCAGTTTGAAGAATCTTCAGTTAAGGTCAAACCGGTTTTCGAGATTGTTCCTGTCGGAGCCGCAATCGGGAGAAAGGTGTATTTTTTTGAAGAACTCGTTCTAGGGACCGCGATAAGCGGCATGCGTGCCGGCCTTGGCCTTAAGTTTTGACTGTCATGAAAAAGCATTTCCTTTTAATAACCGCAATGCTTGCAATCACCGTTGCATGCGCCAAATGGTCTGATTTCGCGGGCAGTTACGGCAGCTTTTATGGGACTTCCCCGGGAGAATCCTACTTGCTCACGCTGGCGGACAACCTTCCGGTTGACAATCTGCGGCAGATTGAAAAGGCCCTTCTCTATAATGATTATTTCGAGTACGAGAGCCGCCAGTATGAGACTGGGGGCAAGCAAGTCGATCAAGTCGGAGCTCAATGGACCTGCAATGATATTTCCTCAATCAAGGGCGTTGTCATCCGCTGCACGGCAGATGGAGAGTGGACTATGTCCCGAAGCGGTGATTACCTGCTTGATGCAGGGAAAGAGTTTCTGACAGAGTACACTATGATACTCAAGAAAGGCGATGGAGCCGATGGCCATTATGACTGGACTGTGACGGTAAGTGGAACCCGCAGGGAAGACAACGGTTATTTGTGCCATTTCTGGACGGAAGACGGGGAGTCGCTTGTTTTTTCACGCGGGGCATCCATGTTCTGGGAAAGTTGCAGAGGCAAGATAATGATGGAAGTCACCAGGAACGGACGCTTTATCGACAAAGCCCTTCTCGATTTCAAGGACGGGAAGGACAAGTATGTGTATATCAATGGCCTCCGCCAGTGATTTCTGCGACCAGATCCTCCACGGCGGAATATTCGTAACCCCGTGAAAGCGCGTATTTGAGAAGCTTGAAACGGGCGTAAGGGTCTCCCTGGAGAGTCTTCCACTTGCTTTCAAGGAGTTTCTGAAGCTTGGCTGAGGCCCTTTCGGAATCGATTTCCGGGAGGGCTTCATCTATGGCTTCGCGCGGGATTCCCTTTGCTGCGAGGGCCTGGCGTATCTTCACGGGTCCCCATCCGGTGATGGAAGCCTTTTCACGCGCGAACGCAGCCGCATAGCGCCGGTTGTCGGCGAATCCGTCCGCGACCAGGGCTTGCACGACCTCCTCGGCGGCAGCCCTGTCCCCATCGAGCCGGCGCACCGCCTTGCCGAGCAGGTCGGAAGTGCAGCACTCCTGCCTCGAACACAGCCCCTGCAGGCTGTCCAGAACTTTCTTTGCCCTATCGTCCATTATTCTGATGCGTGCTGGCCCGCGAGCATGCCGCAGGCGGCGAGTATGTCCTCCCCGCGTGAAGACCGTATCGTGCAGGTGATTCCCTTTGAGGAAAGATAATCCCGGAAGTGTACCATGGTCTGTTCCGGGGACGTTCCATAGGGGAAATCCGGAATCTTGTGGAAGCGGATGAGGTTGACGCGGCATTCCAGACCTCCGAGCAGCCGCACGAGTGCGTCGGCGTGCCTCCTGTCGTCGTTCCAGCCTTCGAACATCGTATATTCGAAACTGACCCTCCGCTGGCCGGAAAAGTCATATTTGCGCAGCAGGGAAACGGTGTCCCGAATGGGCCAGGCCTTTTCGGTGGGCATCATTTGGAAACGCTCCTCTCCGAAGGGGTTGTGCAGGCTGATGGCCACGTGGCAGCGGCTTTCGTCCAGGAATCGTTTCAGATTGGGCAGCACTCCGATCGAAGAGACCGTGATGCGCTTCGGGCTCCATCCGAATCCCCACGGGGCCGTCAGGACCTCGATTGCCCGCGCGACTGCTTCGTAGTTGTCCAGAGGCTCTCCCATTCCCATGAACACGGTGTTGGTCAATTCCGTCGATTCGTCCACCCCCAGGAACTGCGCGAGTATGTCCGCGGCGTCCAGGTTCCCGTGCCAGCCCTGACGGCCAGTCATGCAGAACTTGCAGCCCATCTTGCAGCCGGCCTGGGAAGAAACGCACAGGGTCTTCCTGTCATCGTCCGGGATCATCACAGACTCCACGGCCGAGGCTTCGCTGCCGCCGGGGACGGGGCAGGTTACGGGGAAGAGGTATTTTTTCGTGCCGTCCAAAGAGCACGCGGTCGCGGCCGGCGCTATGGTCCCGAGCTCGAAGCGTTCGGCAAGAGCGGCCTTGGCGGCCTTTGAGATGTTGCCCATGCGCTCCCAGCTGACGGCCCGTTTGGCGTAAAGCCAGTCGGCCAGCTGCCCGCCCACGAAAGCCGGAAGGCCCGCCTCGACGGCTGCCTGCCGGAGCTCCCCGAGAGTCTTTCCGAGCAGCTTTTCCTTCATCGCGCTAGGCTATCTGGGGCTTTCCGGGACGCTCGCTGCGTTCGTGCCGCGGCTGTTCAATCATCTTTCCGTCCTGCAGATCCTCCCATTCCCTGCGGCTGTGCCAGATGTCTATGGCCCGGAAAAACGCCGCACGCATCGAGCGGGGGTCCGCTTCGTCCCTTCCGGCCATTTCGAAGGCGGTGCCGTGGTCGGGAGAGGTCCTCACGACGGGCAGTCCGGCTGTATAGTTGACGCCGTCTTCGAAGGCGATGGCCTTGAAGGGGGAGAGGCCCTGGTCGTGGTACATCGCGAGCGTCGCGTCGAACTTCTCGTAGTGCCCGAGTCCGAAATAACCGTCCGGCGAGAATGGCCCGAAGGCGAGGATGCCTTCTTCTGTAGCCTGCTGCACGGCAGGGATTATGATGTCCTGCTCCTCGGTGCCGAGGAGGCCGCCGTCTCCGCTGTGGGGATTGAGGCTGAGCACCGCGATCTTAGGTTTTTCCTTGCCGAAGTCCTTCTGCAGCGATTCGTTCATGAGGCGAAGCTTGCTCAGGATCTTTTCCTTGCTGATCTTGCCGGGAACGTCCTTCAGCGGGATGTGCCCCGTGACGACCCCGAGCTTGAGACGGTCGCTGACCATCAGCATCGTGACGTCCTTGACGCCGAAAGCATTCTGCAGGTATTCTGTGTGGCCGGGGAAGCCGAAGCCTTCGCCGGACATGGATTTCTTGTTGATCGGACCTGTGACCAGCACGTCTATCTCTCCTGCCTTGATGTCACGCACCGCGCATTCGAGGGCGGTGATGGCTCCGCGAGCTGCTTCAGGGGAAGCCTGCCCGGGCTCCGCGAATACGTTGTCCGGAAGGCAGTTGACGATGTTGATGCGTTTGGGAT
>JAEEIQ010000023.1 GCA_016281435.1 Bacteroidales bacterium | reverse complement strand
ACTATATAGGGGTTGCCGGAATACGGATCGTACACATCCCCCCAGCAGCGGCCTTCGTGCTGCTCTTCCCTGTAATCGAAGGTTCCGTTAAGGATAAGGTCTCCGACCTTCCGGTTGCCTTTGGAGGACACGCCGTACGAGTAAATGGAGCGGCTGTCCATTGCGCGGCGGAACCCGCCTCCCGTTACGGAGCCTGCCACATTGGTGCTGCCCGCATTCATAGGAGGCAACACCCCCCACCCGGCGGGATTGGAAGACCTCAGCATCGTGGCCGGATAGCAGGCGTCCGCCATGGTCCCCCTTTCCTGTCCCGCCGAATGGAGCTCCGGCAGGACAAGAAGCAGGGACAACAGCAGATATGCAGGCGTCAGGCGCACCTTGAACAATGTTTACTCAGCGGTGTAGCCGGGCTGGATCTGAGGCACGTCGTACTTGCGGGGAACAAGGATCGAAGCGTCATCGTTCGTGGACTCGACGATGACGAAGTCCTTCGAAGAGTTGTTGGTGTCCTGGAGGACGGCGCGTCCGTCGGGAGTGTAGTAGGCGATCTTGCGGAGAGTGATGTTCTTCTGGTTGAAGAGGGCTCCGCTGGCATCTACGACTGCAGGCACATGCGGGCCGCCACGGTTCTCGAAGCCGACGCGGAAACCGTCGACGGCGTCAAGGATGTCGCTGGCTGCGATGGGCTTGCAATAGTAAGCGTATGCATCGCCATAGGCGTCGGTGCCGGGGGCGAGAACGGCGTTGAGGGCAGTGAAGAGAGTCTCGGTCATCCTGAACAGCACGGGGACGGTCCCCTGTCCTCCGAAGAATCTGGCCGCGTTCTTGTTTGCTCCGAAGACTTCTTCGATGTTGGGTACGTCAGCGTTGTCGGAAGGGAACTGCGAAGCGAGCGCACCCTCGACATAGCACTCGAAGTCAGCTCCGGAAAGGTCGACGGTATTGGTGATGACCTCTGCGTCGATATGGTTCTTGGCGTTCTGCGCGATCACGATGCTCTTGCCGGGCTCTACGGGATACTGCGTGCCGTTGCCGGGAATGCGGACGACCCTTTGGACATAGCAGAAGTTGCCGGTTGCGATGTTGGCATAAGGACTTGCGGAAACGATGCTGCCGTAGGCCTCGCCGAGGTACAGGCCGTCGACATACTGGGTCTCGGAGGAATTGTTGTAAATCTCGATGTACTTGTCGATGTTGTAGGCCTTGTTGTCGAGCTTGAGGGTGCCGAAGTTGTAGATGCGGCTGATGACGAGGCTGCTGGGTATGCTCCATGCAACATTGACCACGATGGGCTCGCTTGCGTCTTCATTGCTTGAGAGAACGGCATCGACAGGGTTGCTGTTGAGGGAGATGCCGGCGGTGACGGACGCGGAGATTTCGGGAGCCTGCGCCTTGAACTCCTCGTTCGTGAGGGATGCTGAAGCCGTTACGGTATAAGCTCCGTAAGGGACTTTCTTGAAAACTGCGACGGAGTTTTCCGCCTTGACGGTTTTCACCTTGCCCGTAGCCTTGTCGGTAAGGGAGACTTCCCCGGAATAGACCGCGCTTGAAGAGAAACCTTCAGGCAGGTTTACCTGAACCGTCACCTCGGGGATGGTGGCGATTTCTTTCCTTTCGCAGGAAGACAGCACCACCGCCCCTGCGAACGCCGCTGCCGCGGCAAAAATCAAAATGGATTTTTTCATGATACCTATAAATTTAAGGATATTTCAAAACCGAATGAGAAAAAATTGGAGTTTTTCTCGACCTTGGTGCTCGAAATGGAGCTGCTCTGCCAGGGTTGCGAGAAAAGCAGGTTGTTGACATAGAAGGAGAGGTTGAAGCGGCGCGACACTTCCTTCGTGACACGCAGGTTCACAGTCCACAGGGACGGCCAGCTTTCGGCCCGGTCGGAATAAGCTCCTTTCGGGTAGATATTGTCCGCCAGGGAGTAGCCGTGCAGGAGGACGGCCGAAGGATCCGCCAGCTGGGCGGCGGTCACGGGATGCCGGCCTTCGGCGTCCTGCCATGCGACCGGAGTCTCGATGTCTATCCTGTTCTTGGAGTAGTTGTACAAGCTGGCCTGGATGGTCCCGGACACTACGAATGCGATGGCCGGAATGGACTGGACCACCCTGAGCGAGGCCGTCATGCTGCGGTTCAGGTTCTTACGGGCGCCGGCCGGATATATGAAAAGGATCTTTCTGTACGTGTCGCTGCTGCCCCTGGGCTCCTCATAGACTTCATTCGAGGACCAGTATTCCGTCTCCGCCCAGGCTCCACTGAGGAACAGCGAGGTGCCGGTGGCGCGTATCTTCCCGAGGTTGAAGTCGAATTCGACTCCCTTGCTTACGTGCACGTCTGTGTTCGACATCCTGGAGTTGCAGAAAAGGGTCGTGTCCACCACGGTCGGATGGACCTTGTCATAGACCAGGACTCCGCCTTCCTCGGTCACCGAGGATGCCGCCCACCTGTTGAAAACCACGGGTATCCATTCGTCATTGCGGGAGGAGAAGCCGTCGCTGACATCGTCCCGCCATGCGATCAGGGAGAATGACGATCCCTTCCACAGGCTGAAATCGACTCCGAGTTCGACCTTCTCGCTCCGCATCGGACGGAGATCCTTCGGAGCATGCTCGAAAATGCGGGTAGTGTAGACCCCGAGATACTTGTCGCCCTTGGAGGCATTGACGTTCATGAGGTCGAGCCAGCTGACGTCCGGGTAAAGCATCAGCAGGGAGGGGACTTTCTCGGAAATGCCGTAACCGGCCCTGAAGCTGAGCTTCCCGAAGGGGCTAAACGAAATGTTGAGGCGCGGCGAAAGGGAACTCATCTGCTCGCCCATTCCGGGCTGGATCATGGCCCAGCGCACTCCGGCCTGGCCTTTTATGCGGGGGAATTCTCCGCTGCCGGAAAGGGATATGCTGAAATTGTCCTCTGCATAAGCCGCTATCTGGTGAAGGAAAGGAATATCCTTGAACGCCCTGGCCCGGTAGGGGGAAGTCTGCAAGGGGAGAGCCGGGTTGGCATTCGTGAAACCCGGTCCGACATTGCCGTCGAAACGGTACTCCGCGCCGAGGTTGAAGCGGTTCTTGAACCGCCCGGAGCGGGTGTTGAGGTTGAAACTGTCTCCTATCTTGGCAAAGCCGTTCATGGGTATCCCTATGGTGCCGCCTTCGCCGTAATACTGCCTTGGCAGCATCGTCGCTTCGAATGTCCCTTCCGTGCGGGAGTCGATCAGGGGCTGGCCGCCCGTGACCAGGGTCCTGGTGAAGGAATCGCTCCGCTTCCAGGAGAAAGAAAGGTCGTACTTGAGGTTGCGCAGAAGAAAGAGGGGAGTGGAGAACTTGCCGCTGTGGGTAAGCGTGAAGCCGTTTTCGCGCGTGCTTTTCCATACATCCCTGACCACTTCGGAAGGGTCCGCTCCGCTCCAGTCCCGGACGTTCGTAGTACTGAGGCGCGTTGTGAAGGATGCGTTCCTGCCTGCATTGACGGTCCAGAGGACCGAGGCCAGGGCACGGAGATAAGTGTCCGTGGTATATCGGGGGTCGGACTTGCCGTCGGCGTAGTCCAGGTTGACGTTGAGAGACCCGGCCCTTCCGGCCTTGAAGCCCTTTCCGGCATAGAACTGGCGCACACCCGGGAATATCTTTGCCTTCAGCTTGAGGTCGGAGATGCCGGCCCTGCTGTTGATTATCAGCGCTCCAGAGGACATGTCGCCGTATTCGGCCGAAGGAATGCCCCGGACTATCTCGACGCTCTCGATATCGTCCGTGCCTATCGAGCGCAGGTCCACGCCTCCGCCTGCGGTGCTGTGCACCCCTCCCTTTGTGTTCATGTCGGCGTTGTTCGAGACGGGAACCCCGTCTATCATCACGGAGGCGCCGAAGGCATTGTTGGAGTCGTACTTGTCAAGGGTCCTGTTCGTGAAGGCACTGGGTGTCGTGAGGCTGGGATTGCTCGTGACGATGTTGCCCGGAAGCAGTTGCAGAAGGTCGGTCACGCTGGTCGCCTGAAGGTGGTCTATGGCCTGGCGCCCTATCTTCGAGATCGTGGACTCCGCGTTCTTGTCGCGGGTGGCCACGACGACCACGTCTTCTATCGAGAAGGACTGTTCTTCCATCTTCAGCCTGACCTCAGGCCCTGGAACTGCGACCGTAAGTTCCGAAGTCACGTATCCGAGAATGGAGCATTCCAGCTTGACCTTGCCGTCCGGGACCTTACGTATCACGGCGCGTCCCTTTTCGTCCGTAACCGCCCATAGTCCGTATTCGGGAATCTTCACCACCGCTCCCTGCAGGGGCGAAGACGCTTTTTTGTCTTCTACCGTCACCATGACCGATGCCGTGCCGGAATCGTCCGGAGCGGTCTTCGGGAACGGCAGAAAAAACAGGATTGCCAATATTCTGACAACTGTCAACACGGGACTGGTTTACTTTCAAAACCGAAAGATAACCATTTGTCCGTCATATTGGCCAGGAGTGCCGGAAAAATCACCATAAAAAGGGAATTATCTGCCCTCTGACGCCGGTGTGGCATGGAAATTGCGAATTAAAAAACGAATAGTTTTTTCATAGGTTTTATTAGGTTAGATCTGGACGGTCCGCGATGGGAATCGCAGGCCGTCCATTTTTTTCGACTTTTTTACGTACCTTTGCAGGACGAATTGTACTAAAACGACATGAAAAACTACTTCTATGAAATGGTCGATGCGGCCGATCTGGCGCGTCTCCATTACATCCCCACAACCGGGGAATTCGTGGACTGGATAGCCGAAACCTACGCCGAAATGCCGGCAATCTCGGACAAAAATGTCACTTACACTTATAAAGAATTCTGCTCCCGCATAGCCCGCAGGCGTGCCTTTATCGCGACGCTCGGACTCCCTGCCGGAAGCCATATAGCGATCTTTGACCGCAACAGCCTGGACGCGATGGAACTGTTCCTCGCCGTCACCAGCTCCGGCCACGTCGCCATGGTGTTCCCCGCCTCGCTGCCCGAACCCGCAGTCGCCGGTTCCTGCCGCAAGTTCGACATCGACGCCATCTTCGTGCGCGACGAGTTCGCTCCGCTCTGCGCCGGTCTGCAGGGTGTCAAGGTTCTTCCCGCTTCATCCATCGCAGAGAACGGAATCCCTGCCGCCAAGGTGGATCCCGACAGCCCCGCCGCCATCTTCTTCACCGGCGGCACCACCGGTTCCCCGAAGGGGGCCGTCCTCAGCCACAGGGCCTTCATGCGCGGATCATTCAACGCCATCTACAAGCCCGGAAAGGTCATCGGCGTCCACAGGTACATCGCGCTCCTGCCGCTCAGCCACGTTTTCGGCATCATCGCCGGAATGATGGGCTGCTTCTACACCGGAAACATCATCTTCACCTGCGAGGACATGAAGGCGGCCGTCGGCAGCCTCCCGATGATAAAGCCCACGCTCCTCGTGATAGTGCCCGGGATCTGCGACATACTCGCCGGCCTGGTGAAGATGCACGGCCCCGGCTTCCTCGGCGGCAATCTCCGCCTCATCATCTCCGGAGCGGCGAACGTCCCGCCCCGCCTCGTGGACATCTTCTCCAAGCTGGGAGTCGAATTCTGCTTCGGCTACGGCCTTACCGAGAGCGCGAACCTTACTTCCGCGAACGCCGATGCGGTCACGCATCCCACTTCAATAGGCAAGATCTATCCCGAGCAGCAGACCCGCATAGTCGACGGAGAGCTCCAGCTGAAGGGCGACAACATCTTCTCCGGCTACTACAACGATCCTGAAAAGACCGCTGAAGCCTTCACCGAGGACGGATGGTTCCGCACCGGGGACCTCTGCCATTTCGACGAGGACGGCTTCCTCTACATAACGGGCCGCATCAAGAACCTCATCATCCTCGCCAACGGGGAAAATGTCTCCCCCGAAGAGCTGGAAGCTCCGTTCTATGCCGATCCCTGCGTCAGGGACGCCATGGTCAAGGAAGACGAGCTCAACGGCAAGCCCGTCATCGCCGTGGAGATACTCCCGCTGATGCAGGCTTTCGACGGCAAGGATCCCGAAGAGGTCGGAAACTACATGAAGGCCCTCGTCGACAAGATCAACGCCGGTCTTCCCAGCACGCACCGCATCGCCAAGATGAGCATACGCAAGGAGGATTTCAAGCGTACCGGTTCCCTTAAAGTAGCACGTAACCAATAACATGACCATGACGAAAGAAGAGATTCTCGAAGGCCTGAAAGAGATTTTTGCGACCATCAATCCCAAGCAGGACCTCTCGGACGTAAAACCTGAAACCAAACTCCTCGAAGGGATGGGACTCGACTCCCTGTCGATGCTCCTGATGAGCCTCGCGATAGAAAACAAGTTCAACGTCAGGATAGAGGACGGCGCCCGCTTCGACAAAGTCGGGGATGTCATCGACCTGATTGCCGGGGAAGCGAAATGATACGGATCAAGCCTGTAAGCACGCGCAGCGACATGCGCCGCTTCATCGGGTTCCCGAAGGAACTCTACAAGGACAATCCTTACTGGGTACCTGCCCTCGAAGGGGATGAATATGATGCTTTCAATCCGAAGAAGAACAAGGCCTTCGCCTTCTGCGAGGCCCAGCCCTTCCTGGCTCTCCGTGACGGAAAGGTAGTCGGCCGCGTCGCCGCGATCCTGAACCGCAGGGCCAACGAGCAGTGGGGCCCCGGGACGGTCCGTTACGGATGGCTGGACTTCATCGAAGACGCCGAGGTGCTTTCGGCCCTGACCGGCGCAGTCGCCGAATGGGGCAAGGAGCGCGGATGCACGACGGTCATCGGTCCTTTCGGCTTCACGGACATGGACCCGGAAGGCTCGCTTGTCGAAGGATTTGACAAGATGTGCCCGTTCACCTGCATCTACAACGATCCTTACTATGACAGGATGCTCAAGGAGCAGGGCTTCGAGAAGCTGGTCGACTGGATCCAGAGGAGCATGCCCATCACTCCGGAGTTCCCCGCGATGTTCCAGTTTGCCGGCCAGATCGAGCAGCGCTTCGGCCTGCATGTCGTCAAGGGCATGGGCATGCGCCAGATGGTGAAAAGGTACGGAGACGGGATATTCGAGGCCTACAACAAGGCCTTCGAGCCCCTCTACGGCTTCTCGCCGCTGGACCCCGGACAGGTGAAGAAATACCTCTCCACCTACGCCACCATACTGAATCCGGAGTACATTGCGGTCTGCGTGAATTCGGAGGACAAGCCGGTCGGCTTCATCGCCTGCGTACCGACACTGTCGAAGGCTATACGCAAGAGCGGCGGCCGTCTTCTTCCCTTCGGGTTCATAAGGATACTCCGCGCGGCCAGGTTCAACGAGACCGTCGAGGCCCTTATCATGGGCGTAGATCCCGAGTATCAGGGCTCAGGAGCCATCCTGCTGATGCTGAAGTACCTGCACGAGAACTTCCTGCGGCTCGGAGTGAAGCAGATACTGCTGAATCCCCAGCTCGAGGACAATACCAAGGCGGTTACGCTTTTCGACCAGTACGACACGACGCTATACATGCGCCGCAGGGCCTACAAGAAGAGCATCTAATCCTGCCAGTGGAGATTCCTCGTCCCGTCCGGAAGCACTTCGATGCTTACGTACAGGGTGTCCTCCGGAAGAAGGCAGTCGATGTTTTCCGGCCATTCCACCAGGCATAGGAAACCGCTGTCCAGGTAATCATAAAGACCGATGTCGAGCGCCTCTTCGGGGCGCTCGATCCGGTAGAAATCGAAGTGATAGACCGGCTCCCCGGACGCGGCCCTGTATTCGTTGACTATGGCGAAGGTGGGGGAGCCCACGGCGTCCTCCCGCACCCCGAGCACGCGGCAGAGCGCCGAGATGAATGTCGTCTTGCCCGCACCCATGGGGGCTTGGAACGCTATGACGCTGCGTCCCGAAACGGCGGCGAGGAATTTCCCCGCCGCCGCGTCTATCCCCCCGAGGGAAGGAATTGCCAGAGTGTGCTCCACTATTCCCAGGTCTTGCAATAATTGTATCCGAGGATCTCGAGGATTTTCGTCTGGTGCTTTTCGATGCTCGCCTCGACGCGGGCGAAGTCCTTTCTTGCCGGCTGGCACCACTGGAGCTCGCAGACTGCGAACATCCTCGGGAGCAGCATGTACTCGAGGTGCTCCGGGGTCGCGACGTACTCTGTCCAGAGATTGGCCTGGACGCCCTTTATGTGCCTCGCTTCATCCGGGCTGAGCTCTTTCTCCGGGTCGAAGGAATAAACCATGGACAGGGGCAGATAGTGCCCTATGCCGAGAGGCTGGGCGTTGATGTCCTTGAGCTGGTAGTAGTCGAAGTAGAGATTCTTGTTGGCGGTCATGACGACGTCGTAGCCGGCTTTCGCCGCTGCGATTCCGCCCTTGCTGCCCCTCCACGACATCACCGTGGCCCCGGGGGCCAGCTCGCCCTTGAGGATTTCGTCCCAGCCGATGATCTTCTTGCCTTTCTTTGCGAGATGGGCCTGGATGCGGGCGGTGACGTAATTCTGCAGGCGGTCTTCGGCCGTGGCCTTATCGTCGCTGACAAGGCCCAGTTCCTTGATCTTGGCCTGGCAGTCGGGGTCGGTCTTCCATTCGTCCTTCGGGCATTCGTCCCCGCCGATGTGGAAATACTCGCCCGGGAAGAGGTCGGCGACTTCGTCGACTACGTCCTCGAGGAAGCGCATGGTGCTCTCCTTGCCGACGCAGAGGACCTGCCGTGAGACTCCCCAGCGGGTCCAGACCTCATAAGGCTGAGGCTTGGAGCCGGCGCATCCCAGCTCCGGATAGGAAGCCAGGGCGGCCTGCATGTGGCCGGGCAGGTCCACCTCCGGGATGATGGTGATCCCGAGCTCGTCCGCATAGGCGACGAGTTCGCGGATCTGCTCCTTGGTGTAATAGCCGCCGTAGCGTACTCCGTCGCTGGAAGTGCGGTCCTTGCCTATCTGGGTGCCCTTGCGGTATGCTCCGATCTCGGTAAGAAGGGGATACTTGTCGATCTCGACCCTCCATCCCTGGTCCTCCGTGAGGTGCCAGTGGAACGTGTTCATCTTGTACATCGCCATGATGTCGAGGTATTTCTTGACCTCGGCGACGCTGAAGAAGTGCCGGCCACAGTCCAGGTGCATGCCACGGTAGGCGTAGCGGGGGCTGTCCACAATGGTGCAGCAGGGAAGGCTCCATTGCTCCTTCGGGACGGGTTCCGTCCCGTATATCGCCGCCGGGAGCATCTGCCGGAGGGTCTGGAGTGCGTAAAGGAAGCCTTTGCGCGAGGAAGCCTCGACGACGACGGCCTTGGGTCTGACCGTGATTATGTACGCCTCTTCGCCCATGCCGTTGGCGGGGACGAAGACGATTCCGCGCACCAGTCCCTTGTCCGCGCTGGCCCGCAGGGCAGGCGTCGCGGCGAAGGAAACTGTCTTTCCGCAGGCCTCGGACAGGCGGTCCGTGAAGGTCATGATGGCCTTCTGGGTCCGCGCGTCAAGGGTGTTGTCGCAGTTGACCGTGGTGCCCCGGACCTTGAAGCTGCCCTTGCCCATGGTTATGGATTGGGGAGCGGGAAGGATGTCGGGGACGGCGGTGGCTGAAAAAGCAGTTCCGGCGGAAAGCAGCAGCAGGGCTGCAAGTGCGTGGAGTCTTCGTTTCATATCGTGGATTCTGTTATAATCCGGGAGTGGTGGCGTCCTTGTAGGTAAGTGTGATTCTTCGGAATTGATACTGATATGTAGTGGCCGATCCTGACATGGCCGGCATGAAGAGGTAGTAGGACGTGTTGGCCGCCGTACCGGAAAGGTTCAGCGCCGTCGGATCGTCATTGCCTTTGCGCCCGACATCTTCGCTCGATGCCAGTGCCGCGGCGATGGCTTCTGCATTGGAAGTTCCGTAAGTGGTAGTGATATATACCGGGAATTTCTGCGAGCTTGAGGCCGCGTTGCTCGTGTAGACGGAAACGGCGGCAAGCTTGTATCCCTCTATAGCTGGGAATTTTATGTATGCGAATGCTTCGGCCGGACGTATGGCCTTGCTCGTATATCCGCTGACGATGGCGGGAAGAATTATGATGCCCGTAGCCGTGCCGATGAGGTGGGAAATATACGATGAATAGAACTCGAACTCGTAGTCGGGGTTTGCCTTGAGCTTGCAGGTGAAGACTCCATAGTCCTTTGCGTCGGTGTTGACCGTAGTGCTGAATCTGGTGGTGAACACGTCCTTGTCCACCGTAGTCCCGTTTGAGAACGCCATGTCTATTACGATGTCGTCCTTAGGCTTCTCTTCACCCTTGTCCTGATGGATCGCGACGGTCTTCGTGACGTTGCCTGCGGTGAAGGTGACCGTGGCTTCCCTTTCGCTGCCGGAAGCTTCAGGGTAGGTCAGGGTAACGGCCTGGTTCTCACCGGCCTCTCCGGATGCGGGTGCGGTCGTGATCCAGTCGGCGTCGGTGGAGACGGTCCATGCGATATTTGAATTGACGGTAATGGTCTTGCTTCCTCCAGCCTTGTCCGCCTCGAAGGAAGTGTCGCTGACGTCGAAGCTGACCACGAAAGCCTCCTGGCTTACGGTGACGACGGCCTTCTTGCTGTAGCCGAAGAAGAGTCCGATCTCCGCCTGGCGCTCTTCATAGCCGTCGTATGCGGGGACGGTCACGCTGATGGTCGAGGTGCCGGCGTCTCCCTTCGTCGTTCCGACGTTTACCCAGCCTTCGGACGCCTCCGCCCTCCAGGCGACGTTGGACGTAATCGTGAACGTCGTTTCAAGGCCTGCGATGGTGGCTTCTATGCTGCTCTTGTCGACGGTGATCGAGATTGGCGAGCCCTCCTGGATCACGCTGATGTTGACGGTCTTCGTTCCGGCGATGACCTGCACGGTCCCTTCCCTTTCGTCATTCGAAGGGTTCGCCTTGGCGTTGACGACTATCCCGTTTTCGTTCTTCTCGGCGCTCAGCCAATCGAAACTCTCATCGACGGACACATTCCAGACGGTGTTGGACTCCACGGAAACATTCGAGCTGGAAGCCGCTGCCGTCAATTCGACGGTCTTTGATTTTACGGTGAGCGTGGGGATGCTGACCATGGCCTCTTCGCATCCCGCTGCCAGCAGGACGGCCAGGCCGGCGACTAGTATGAAATTGGTTTTCATATGGTGTTATTTTAGGTTACTAACCCCCAAAATTATGGATTCTTTTCATAAAAAGCAAGAAACGGAGTATCTTTGTCCTCGATGGAAAAAGTGAGGCTTTCCGAAATATTTCTCGCATTCGCCAAGATAGGCACATTCACGATAGGTGGCGGATATATGATGATCCCCGCCATACAGGATGAGCTAAGCCGCCGCGGATGGGTCCCGGAAGAGGAACTTCCGGACATGGTCGCCCTTGCGCAGAGCGCCCCGGGCCTCCTGACCGTCAACATGGCCGTGTTCGCCGGGCACCGCCTCCGCGGGGTGGCGGGAAGCGTCGCGGCCACCCTCGGATGCATACTTTCCCCAGTCCTTATCATACTTGTCATAGCGATGTTCCTCGGAAGCTATTCCGACCTTCCGGTGGTCGAGAAGATATTCTCCGGGGTGCGGCCCGCCGCCGTGGCCGTAATGGTCGCCTTCACGGTCCGGCTTGCCCGCCGGAACGGGACGGTGTGGTGGAAATGGGCCCTGTCGCTCGGGACCCTGGCCGGGATTGCGCTGCTGAAGATTTCACCTATATATATACTGCTCGTAGTGATCGCCGCCTCGCTCGGCATAAGCATGTGGAGGGAGAAACGATGAACGAGGGCCTGCTGCTTCTGGAACTTTTCGGGACCTTCTTCCTTATTGGGGTATTCACCTTCGGAGGAGGATATGCCATCATGTCCCTGATCCAGAGCCAGATAGTCGATCTCAAAGGCTGGATCACCGAAGGGACGTTCACGGACATCGCCGCCATTTCGCAGACCACCCCCGGCCCGATAGGCCTGAACTGCTCGACCTATGTGGGCTACGAGGTGATGAAGACGGCGGGGGCCTCCGACTTCATGGCCATCCTGGGGTCCGTGTCTTCGTCCATGGCCATAGTGCTTCCGAGTTTCCTCATCATGCTCGTAATCGTCCGATTCTACGCACGTTTCCACGAGAACGCCCTTTTCCAGGGCGTGCTGGGCGGCCTGCGGCCCGTCGTGGTCGGGATGATCGCGGCAGCGGCGTTCGCCCTGAGCTTTACCTTCGACCCTTTGTCCAGTCCCGCTTTCGGGATACTCACTGAGAACTTCCCGGACTGGAAGAGCCTTCTGATTGCCATTGCCGCGTTCGCGGCCTCCTATTTCTGGAAACAGGGCCCGATACGGGTGATTCTCGGCGGCGCGGTGCTCGGACTGCTGCTGTATTGAGAACTTTCTCTGCGAAAAAGGCAAAAAAGTTTGCACTTTCAGAAAAAGTAGCTATCTTTGCCGTCCCTTTTGCGAAAAGGGGGTAGTTCATTGATAATAATGGAAGACAAGTACAAAGCAAGTACCGAACTTTTTTAAATTCGAGAACGTTGATTCTAGGAAATTGCCGGGCATCAAGCGAAATCATAAAATATACAAAGAAGAGTTTGATCCTGGCTCAGGATGAACGCTAGCGGCAGGCTTAACACATGCAAGTCGAGGGGCAGCGCGTTGTAGCAATACAATGGCGGCGACCGGCGGAAGGGTGCGTAACGCGTGAGCAACCTGCCCCTGTCAGGGGGATAGTCGATGGAAACGTCGCGTAATACCCCGTACGATGCGTGACCGCATGGTCATGTATTGAAAGATTCATCGGACAGGGATGGGCTCGCGTGACATTAGCTAGTCGGCGGGGT
>JAEEIQ010000022.1 GCA_016281435.1 Bacteroidales bacterium | reverse complement strand
TTGACCTCGATCTGAGGGGTCACGTTCTCGAGAGCTTTCTTCCAAATATCCAGAGGAGCCTTGTCAGAATCCTTCATCTTCTCGCCTACCATGTCAATGGCGTCGTAAAAAATAGAATACGCGATACTCTTCTTCCCCTGCAACATCAAGTTGTTCACGAAACGGGTAACCTCGATGTCGTGAAACTTGGGATCAGGAAGTAGAATCCTCTTCTTAGGCTTCGATTTTCTCATCTTTGGAAAAAATTAAAAAAATAAACACTACTTCTTGGGCCTCTTGGCGCCGTAGAGCGAACGCGACTGCGTACGACCTTCCACGCCTGCAGTATCCAAGGCCCCACGAAGAATGTGGTAACGTACACCCGGGAGATCCTTCACACGGCCTCCGCGAACGAGCACGATGGAGTGCTCCTGGAGGTTGTGACCCTCTCCGGGGATGTAAGCATTGACCTCCTTGGCGTTCGTCAGACGGACACGGGCGACCTTGCGCATAGCCGAGTTCGGCTTCTTGGGGGTCGTCGTGTACACCCTGAGGCATACGCCACGCTTCTGAGGGCAAGCATCAAGGGCACGGGACTTCGACTTCACTTCGATTGCCTCGCGACCTTTGCGGACCAATTGTTGAATTGTGGGCATAAATAACTGTTAATGTATAACTTATATCTTCCCCCTGTTTTTAGGGGGCTGCAAATATACGAAAAATCTTAAAAATAACAAGCGCGGATGCGCCCTAATCAAAGGATTCCCGCAAATTCTATGTCCTTTGCGGCCCTTTCCTTGAGGGCTGCGTCCTTGCTTCCGGCGGACTCTATCTTCGTCTTCGCCGCGGAAGCGTTGCCCTTGCGGGCCGCGATGATGGCGGACAGATACTCGCTGCGCGCGTCGTCCCCCTTGATGGCGGAAGAGGCTTCGGCGAGCTTGCCGGTCAGGATGTCTGCGAGGGCCTCGTTGGCATTACCGGTCCCGGAGAGGGCGGAAGCAGCCTCGGCGTAATTGCCGCGGATAATGTCGATGGCCGCGAGGTTGGCTTTCGCGTCGTCATTGGCGGCACGCTTGAACAGGTCGGCCGCGGCATTGAGGTCGCCGCGCCTGAGCTTCACGACCCCGAGGGCGTTAAGCACGTCAGGACCGGGGTTTTCGATTTTCTCGAGATAGGCTTCTGCCACCTCGTGCCTTCCGCCGTCGAGGCAGGTCATCGCAAGGTTGTACAGTCCCCTTTCGGAGCCGAAACGCTCTGCGGCCAGCC
The DNA here is from genome assembly GCA_016281435.1 of Bacteroidales bacterium. Next base: position 7,376 of record JAEEIQ010000022.1, on the reverse strand, counting down.
TGTACAGGAGGGCCTTGCGCTCGGGATCCGCGGTCACGGATGCCACCCTGAGCACGGCCTCCTCGTCAAGCACGTACATGCGGCGCTCGGCGATTTTCTTCAGCTCTTCCTCGGTGTAGTTCTGGTACTCCGTGGTAGTGATGAAGCGGGCGCGGCGCAGCTCGGGGAAGACCTCCTCGCTGATCTCGGAATAGATTGCGGACATGTTCTTTATCTCGCTCTCGCGCACCGCAGGGTCGGAGTACATCGACAGGACGCGCAGGATGAGGTCCTTGTCGCGGATGTCGGACTTGGCCACGGCTTCCTGGAAACCTTCCCAGTCCTGGCCCACGCTCTTGACCTCGGGAGCGGACGCCTCGATGCCGCCGGCTATGGATTTCCACGCCTGCTGTGCGGAATCGGCCCTCTTGTCGGAGAGCTTGCTGTTCAGGTCCTCGCCCCCCTCGGGAGACGCATATGCGATGATGCGGGTGCCGGTGATCTTGCCCCTCTCGCTGTCCTGGGTCTCGCGCAAGGTTGCCTTGAGCGCGTTGATGGACTCGGACGAAAGCTGGCTGCCCTTCACGGTCGCGGAGTTGACGTCGTAGAGGATCTGGCCCTCGGTCGTCGTCACGACCTTTTCCTGGTACTCGTCAGAACGGTAGGTGTAGGCACCCTTCGTGTCCACGAGCCTGCAGGTCGTATTGCATCCGTCGGCGACCTTTATGGTCGGGAGGTTTATCTTCTTATCCTTGAGGATCACGACGCTCTTGAGTTCGAGGTAGGACTTCTCCATCCCCTTGAAGAACTCGAACTCCATCGTCTCGGTCACGGTGCCGCCAGCGAAAGGAACGACCTTGTAGTTGTCCTTGATCTTCTCGCCCTGGTAGATGTAGGGCGTGCCGGTCTGCTGGCCGCCTTCATATATGAGGACGGGAGTGACGACCATCATCGCTTCCTGGTGGAAGTATCCCTTGGGATAGGTCACGGAGACTTTCACGGGGATCTTGTCACCGACGAGCTCGAGCACCTCGGGGGTGCAGGTCGTCTTTATGTTCTCCACGGACTGGGCCATCTCCCCGGACTTCTTTCCGCAGGATGCGGCAAGGATTGCGAGCGCGGCCGCTGCGATAATCTTTACGACTTGTTTCATACGTATAATTTATATATCGGGCAAAGATAAAAGTTTTTTTCCTAACTTTGCATGATTACGCAGTGAATATGGACGCACAGGAACTTCAGAGGCTGAAAAACAAATATGACATCATAGGAAGTGATGCCGGTCTGAACAGGGCCCTGGAAACGGCGGTCGCGGTCGCGCCCACCGACCTCGCCGTCCTCATCGAGGGAGAAAGCGGCGTCGGAAAGGAAACCATTCCCCAGATAATACACCAGATGAGCCGCCGCAGGAACGGCAAATACCTGCCGGTCAACTGCGGGGCCATACCCGAAGGAACCATCAACGCGGAACTCTTCGGCCACGAGAAAGGCGCCTTCACCGGAGCCATAGGCGAAAGGAAGGGCTACTTCGAAGAGGCCAACGGCGGGACCATCTTCCTCGATGAGATCGCCGAACTCCCGAAGGACACGCAGGCGATGCTGCTGCGCGTGCTCCAGAACGGGGAATACATGAAGGTGGGCTCCTCGAAGGTCGAAAAGACCGACGTGCGGGTCATCGCGGCGACCAACGTGAACCTTCAGTACGCGGTCGCCCAGGGCAAGTTCCGCGAGGACCTCTACTACCGCCTCAACGCCATCACGGTGAAGATGCCGGCCCTGCGCGAACGCAAGGACGACATCTACCTCCTGTTCCGCAAGTTCACTTCCGACTTCTCCGAGAAATACGGCCGCACGAAAGTGGCCCTGACCCACGACGCCATAGCGATGCTCCGCAACTACCGCTGGCCGGGCAACATCCGCCAGCTCAAGAATGTCACCGAATACATCTCTTCGATGGAGTCCCGCCCGCTGACGCCCACCTCCGAGAAGGTCGAGCTTGACGCGGCGGCGCTGCGGCAGTACATCCCGGACGAGCAGGACAGCCTGATCCCGGCAGTGGCGACCAACCGCGAAGGCGGTATGTCCGATTCGGACAAGCAGATGATAGTCAAGGCCCTTCTTGACATGAAGCAGGAAATCGACAGGCTGAAGGAAGTCGTCTATGCGCACCCCGCGCAGGGCGGCGCGGCCATTGCGGCTCCGGCCGTGACCCCTCCCGCCCGGGAGGAAGCCGAAGACGTGGACTGGCAGTACCCGGCACAGGAGGAACCCGTGTCCCTGCGCAAGGCGAACGACGAGATGATCGAAAAGGCCCTGCAGAAGCACGGAGGCAAGGTCAAGGCTGCCGCCGCAGAGCTCGGGATCTCCGAAAGGACCATATACCGCAAACTCGCCGAACTGAAAGCGAAATGATACGGAAGTCCCTCATACTCGCCATGCTGCTTCCCCTGCTGGTCTCCTGCGGGATTTATTCCTTTTCAGGCACATCGATCCAGCCGGACGAGAAGACGGTCACGATCAACTACTTCGACTACAAGGCCCTGAAGGTCAATCCTTCGCTCAGCAACGACCTGACCGAGGCCCTTCGCAACAAGTTCCGCCGCATGACGAGGCTCGAGCAGGTGGATGTCGACGGGGACCTCGAGATCGTCGGCACGGTGACCGGGTATGACGTGCGCGCCCAGGCCATCACGGCCGGGGAGTTCGCGGCCCTCAACCGCCTCACGGTGACAATCAAGATCGACTACATCAACCGCAAGAACCCCGAGAGCGGATTCGAGAACAAGAGTTTCTCCGCATATTCGGATTTCGACTCCAACCAGGCCCTCGAGGCCGTCGAGTCCTCCCTCTGCGCGGAAATAATCGAGAAACTCATAGAAGACGTATTCAACGCAACCGTCGCGCAATGGTAGGCACTATAGACATCAAGACGCTGAACCTCGACGAACTGGTCGGGGTCGTCAACCTGTACCCCTGGTACGGAGGCGCAAGGAAGGAGCTCTGCAGCAGGATGGCCGCGATGGGCGGCGACTGGGGCGACGGGCAGTTCGCTGCTGCGGCCCTGTACGTCCCGTCCAGGAAGATGGTCGGGGACCTGGTCCGCACATCGGGATCGGCCGATTACTCCGACAAGGACATCCAGAGCCTGCTCAAAGCCTATCTGCCGGAGAAAGAGAGCCCGGCGCCCGAATCCGGGCAGCAGGGCCGGAGGATAGTCGTCGTCGGCGGGGACTATTTCACGCAGGACCAATACGAGAGGGTGCGCCGCAGCAGCGACAACATCTTCTCCAATTTCGCGTCGAAAGCAAGGGCGGAAGGCTACGTCGAACCGGTAGACGAGGACTTCGACCTCTGCACGGAAGCCCTGGCCCAGATCTACGCCGAGCAGGGATACCCGCAGGAAGCGAAAAAAATATACTCGCGCCTGGCCCAGATGGATCCTTCCAGGAGCGAGTACTACAATTCCATTGCGGAAAAACTATAGCGGATTCATGCCTTCAGCATTCTGGAGACAAAACCCTTCGGATCAATAATTTCAAGGGAGGCAGACTTGTGAAAGCCTGCAAATAAACTGTCGGAAGTGATGAGGAAATCGCAGGTTTTGGAATCTGCACATTCAAATATGACATCATCTTCAAGATCGCCCTTATCGTGTTTGATAGCACCGCATAAATCACTCAAATCCGAACTGACTATGTTCACATATGACATCAACTTTACAACTTCCGTGTTGAACTTGTCTCTTGAATAACGATGGCCTCGCGAGAGTATGTAGGCTGCATCAAGGATGCTTTGGACAGACAGGAAAACTTCTATCTGACCATTTTTCGCCAGTTGAAGTATTATCTGGGATGACTCAGTGCAAGGACGGCCAGCCACCAAAGAATCCAGGAGAACGTTTGTGTCAAGGAAACAGCGCAGTTTAAACCCTTCCATACTTTTCATACAGATAAGCGAATTTAGGGTCCTTCTCAAGGAGTTCAGCTGACTCTTCAGGCATTTCGAAACGAGCCATGCTCCTTATCTCTTCAGATATCTTGAAATCTTGCGGCAACTCTGGGAAAGAAGGGGTCGCTGCCCTTTCCAAGACCTTCTCCACAAAACTGTTAAAAGAAATATTTTCTCTTTTCGCCTGACGCTTCACCCTTGACATTACGTCCGGATTCAGGCGTATCACCGTTTGTATACGTTGGACTGTCGGCATAATCTGATTACATTTTTTCGCAAATGTAATCACCAGCCGGGAAAAATGCAAGAATCAATTGAATCAGCGGATCACTCCGGCGTCGAAGGACTCGCCCTTCTTCAACAAGATCTTGTCTGGAATTTCCCTGGACGAGACCGACACGTCCGGGTATCCTGCGCAATTATATCCTAAAATAAAGTAAATAATCATAGACTACAGGTCTCATATAGGACGACGAATGTTTTCTACTTATCTTTAAACCATTCAGGTAATCTTTATGGCCTGATCGGACATGATAATCCCCTATTTCAAGATTAGTACAACAAAAAATATTGTTTTTCAAATTTAAATCATATCTTTGCAACAATGAGAGTCGTTTCGCACAGAATGCTTAAGGCTTGCTTCGAATCGCCGGGAAGGGAAGATTCCAGAGTTCCGCTAGAGCGATGGTACAAAATAACGGAAGAAGCGGATTGGAAATCCTTCTCCGACGTAAAGAAGGATTTCGGATCTGTTGATTCGGTGGGGAACCAGCATTATGTGTTCAACATAAAAGGCAATTCGTATAGGATAGTATCTGTAATAAAATTCGTGATGGGATTCGTGTATGTACGTTTTGTCGGGACGCACGAAGAATATGACAAAATAGACGCGAGAACAATATGAAACAAGATTTGGAAAAAATCAAATATGAATATGCGCTCAAGCGTATAGAGGATCTCCTTCCCATCGTGGGGGACGAAAGTCCCGCATCCTGTCCGGAAGCGGCTGAGCTTGCAATCATGTCAGACATCGTGATTGAGTATGAAAAAAAGCACTTCCCTATTGACAAGCCTTCGACAGGCGAGCTGATACAGGCGTCCCTGGAAGAAAAAGGCCTGACGCAAAAGCAACTGGCGGCAGAAATCGGGGTGAGTCCTTCCCGTATCAACGATTATGTGACAGGCAGGGCTGAACCTACCCTCAGGATTGCACGCCTGCTCTGCTCTGCGCTCGGGATAGCTCCGGCAGTGCTATTAGGCATTTGACTTGCTTCATTTTCCAACTCCGCCTCAAAGCCAGAGCTGAAGGCTACGTCGAGCCTGCGGCGAAGTTCTAGCGGATCACTCCGGCGTCGAAAGCCATTCCTTTCTGAAGAGTTATCTTCCCGGGCAGAGGCACCTGCACGGACGTTCCGTCCGGAGCGTACCGTTCGAGCGTGAGACCATCCGGCAAGACGCGGGCAAAAAGACCGACGTAATACGTACCGGGGGCAAGTGGGGCCGCACCAGGGCTCTTCAGCAGGACATCGTGCCAGCGGGGGCCGCCGGTGTCAAGTTCGACCCTCATCGCGGGCTCGTTCATCCGGACCTTGAAGGTGCCGGCAATGTACTTGTCGGCCCGGACCGCAACGGCCACCGTCGCGGGAGAGTTTTCGTCCACGGTGAATTTCACGTAACCCATGACCGGCTGAAACTCTGCTGCCCGGCTCTCGGAGCACGCCGACAACAGCATCCCGTCTTCGGGATAGCCGTCCTTGCGGGCGGTCTGCTCGCGGGGTATCAGCAGATGGGCATTCTTGGCAGTCCACATCCTCATGCATGAGGCCGGGTATACGGCGCACCAGAACCCGTCCTCGGTAGTCGCAGCGCCCTTTCCCTGAAGCGGAGTCGTGAAGCCGAGCTCCTTGCAGGTATAAACCGCTCCCTCGGGGCTGACGCCGTTGAAAAAGGATATCTGTTCGCCCGCCTTCCACACTCCCTTCACCTCGGGAGCCGAAGCGGTGAAATCCTTGTTCTTTTTCGGTTTGGCCGCATCCACAGGCACGCTCACAGCAGCGGCCAGAAGACATGCGGCTATGGCAAACGGTATTCTCATTTTTTCTTTTTCTTGTAGAATTTCAACATCTCCTCGGCATAACGCTGACCGAGAAGCAGCTGGCCGTCACGGCCGAAGTGGGGGTCCTTCTCGCCTTTCAGCCAGGTGCAACCCTCTGCGGACACCCACGATGAGTTCGGGATCTTCGACGATATGCCGTGGATCATCTCATTGAATGCAGGGGAAGACTTGCGCCAGTAGGCCAGTTCCCCGGCGATGAACGGGACGGAATTCCCCACCCCAAGGTCGCGGCGGAGGGCCGACACCATACCGGAAAGCTTGTCCATATAGACCGCCACCTTGGCCGGAGAACTGTCCCCGCATCCCTGATGCCAGAGAATGCCGCGGAGAGTGCCGTACTTCATACCCTCGAGGGTACGCCTCACCGCCTCGGAATAGTACTCGGTGCCCTCCACCCACTGGTCGAGGGTCGTGCCCCCGCGCGCGTTCATGACTATGAGGATGTCGCGGTCGCGCTTTGCACGCATGGTCTGCGAAAAAGCCGTCCCGGGGCAAATCTGCTGCATCTTTATGTCCTTGCGGATAGTGGAATACTGGTTCAGCGGATTCTTCGCCGGCACGGGCTTGTCGTCCGGGCCGAGAAGCCATACGCCTTCAATAGCCTTCAGGGTATCCTGCGGCAGCATCTTGCCGCGGCCCGCCATGTTGGACTGGCCTATCAGAAGGTACACATCATAGCCGGTATCGGCGGAAGCCGTCTTCTTCGGGCTGCCGCATCCGGCAAGAAGCCCCGCAAGCGCGGCGCCGGCAAGGAGAATGCCAAGAACGGAACGTTTCATTTTACTTACTTAATCACGAAATCAGACAGTATCGGACGATGGTCGGAAGGGTTGAAAAAGCCGGTCGAGCCTTCGGCCTTCACGGGGATCGTCCATTTCTCGTTCACAATATAAGCATTTTTCAGGAACGCCATCAAACCCGGGGTGCAGAAAACATAGTCCCCGCGGCGGGTTCCGCGGTTCGAGGTCTGGAAAACTCCTGGGGTAAGGGCCTGGATAACGTCGATATACGGGGTTTCGTCCGCGATGTAGTCCTGGCACTTGAAGTCCGGGGCATCCTCGGGCAGCTTGTAGTGGTGGTTGTCGGCGCGCGAGACCGAATTGAAATCCCCGCACATGAACCAATAGTTGTCTCTGGCATTCGGGTCCTTCAGGACCGTGTGGTCACAGATGTACTTGACCTCCATCCTGCGGTACTCGTCGCCCTCGCGGGCGGCGCCGCTGCGGGCCCGGTCGGCGACAGGGACGCCATAACGGTACTTCTGCGGATCGGTATGCACGCTGACTCCGTTCAACTTGCGGCCGTCCCCGCGGTCGAAGCGGGCCCATCCGGC